>JALYNK010000281.1 GCA_030773235.1 Actinomycetota bacterium
TACGGCTGCCGTGCGCTGCCGGCTCGAGGTGCTGCCCGCGCCCGGTCTCACCGTGCGCGCCACAGGGCCGGCGGCCGAGCTGCCCGCCGCCGTGGACGGCGCGCCCGTCACGCGCTGGCGGGTGACCAACGACGCCGCCGGACTGCACCTGCAGGGCCTCGCCGACAGCACCTGGCGCCCGTACGGCGTGGACGGCAGCGGGACCGCCGCCGCGTCGATCACGTTCGGCGGCGCCCCGCCGTCGGTGCGCTACCTCGACGGCACCGTGCGCACGTACCGCGGCACGGTCGCGGCGGTCCGGCGCAGCGACACCCGCGTGGCCCGCGTCAACTCGGTCGCGCTCGAGGACTACCTGCGCAGCGTCGTGCCCAAGGAGAGCTCGCCGGGCTGGGCACCAGCGGCGCTGGAGGCGCAGGCCGTCGCCGCGCGGTCGTACGCCGCGCACGGCCGCTCCGCGACGCCCGTCGGCCGCCCGTGGCACCTCTGCGACAGCACGTGGTGCCAGGTCTACGCCGGTCGCTCCGCCGCCCGCCCGGGGGGCACCGCCGTGCCCCAGGAGCACCCGCGCACCGACGCGGCGATCGCCGCCACCGCGGGCCAGGTGCGGACGTACGGCGGCAAGGTGGTGCGGGCGGAGTTCGGTGCGGCCAACGGCGGCTGGTCCACCCTGGGCGGCGCTGCGTGGCTGCCCGCCCGCCAGGACCCCTGGGACGGCGTCGTGCCGAACACCGGGCACGCCTGGACCGCGCAGCTGCCCGCGGCGGTGCTCGAGCGGCGCTTCGGGCTGTCCCGGCTGGACGAGCTCGTCGTCCGCAGCCGCGACGGCCGCGGCAGGTGGGGCGGCCGGGTCGTCGCGGTGGAGCTCCGCGGCCTCGACGCGGCCGGCGCCTCGCGCACCGTGGCGACCTCCGGCGACGTGGTGCGGGCAACGGCGGCCCTGAGGTCGTCGTGGTTCCGGCCGCTGCAGCCGACCGCGGCGGACCTCACGCCCGGCGTCGGGTCGGCGGCCGGACGCCTCCCGCTCGCGGTCCGCACCCCGACCGGCTCGGTGGAGGTGCGCAGCTGGTCGCCGACGACCGGGCTGTCCGCGCCGCAGCAGCTCGGCGGCGCAGCCGTCGGCGGCCCCGCCGTGGCCGCCCGGCCGGACGGGAGCGTCCTGGTGTTCCACCGCGGCCGCAACGACCGCCTGTACGTCAGCACGCGCAGCGCGACCGGCGGCTGGTCGACCTGGCAGAGCCTCGGCGGCACGCTCACCTCGCGACCGGCGGTCGCCGTGGACGGCAGCGCCGTCCACGTCCTCGCCCGCGGCGCCGACGGCGCCGTCTGGTCGCGCACGTCGCGCACCCCGGGCACGTGGAGCGGCTGGACCTCGCGGGGCGGGAGCCTGGCGCCCGGCACGGCGCCGGCGGCGACCAGCCCGGTGCCCGGGCGCCTCGACGTCGTCGTGCACGCCGCGGACGGCACGCTTCAGCGCCGGACGCGGGCGGACGGCGTGTGGAGCGCGTGGACCGGGCTCGGCGCGCCCACCGGCGCGCGCTCAGCCGTCGACGACCCCGCGCTCGCGACCTACGCCGGCCAGCCGCAGGTCGTGGTGCGCGGGACGGACGGGGCCGTGTGGACGCGTCCGGCGACGTCCGGCACCGGCGGCTGGCGCAGCCTCGGCGGCGCGCCGGTGTCGAGCCCGGGCGCGGGCAGCGCGGCGCGCGAGCGAATGGACGTCGTCGCGGTCGGCGACGACGGCCGGCTTCAGCGGGCCGTCCGCACGCCGGCGGGGTGGAGCGCCTGGACGCCGCTGTCCTGACGCGCGGCCCGACCGGGACGCGTAGCGTGCTCGTGCTGCGCCCCCGAGGAGGTCCGACGCGTGGAGCACTGCCTGGTGCTGGCCGGGGGCACCGGCAGGCGGCTGTGGCCGTACTCCACCGACCGGCTGCCCAAGCAGCTCGTGCCGCTGGTCGAGGGCCGCTCGCTGCTCGACCTGGCGCTCGACCGCGCCCGCGCGGTGGTGCATCCCGACCGGGTGTGGTTGGGCGTCGGCCCGGCGCTGCGCGACGCCGTCCGCGCGCTGCCCTCCGTCGCGCTCGACCGGGTGATCTCTGAACCCACCGCCCGGGACACGCTCCCGGCGGTGGCGCTGGCCTGCGCCACCATCGCCGAGCGCGACCCCGACGCGATCGTCGCCGTCCTCACCGCCGACCACCTCATCGAGCCGACAGAGGCGCTGGTCGACGTGCTGCGGCGCGGGTTCCGCCTCGCCGCGGAGACGGACGCGCTGGTGACGTTCGGCGTCGTGCCCACCGCGCCGGAGACCGGCTTCGGCTACCTCGAGCTCGGCGAGCCGCTGGCGGACGGGGCGCGCGTGCACTGGTTCCGGGAGAAGCCGGACCTGGACACCGCGCAGCGGCTCCTCGACGGCGGAGCGCTGTGGAACTCCGGCATGTTCGTGTGGCGGGCCGCCACCCTGGCGCGCGCGGTGCACGCATTCGCACCGGAGACGGCGGCGGCGGTGGCCGGGACCCTCGCGGGCGACCCGGACGCGTGGGAGCAGGCACCCCGGCGCTCCGTCGACCACGGGGTCATGGAGCCTGCCTCGACGTCGTCGTCGTTCGTCGTCGCCGCGCTGCCGCTCGCCGCGCGCTGGCTCGACGTCGGCTCCTGGCCGGCGTACGGCGCAGTGCTGCCGCACGACGTCGCCGGCAACGCGCTGGCCGGCCGCGCGGTGCTCGACGGTGCCCGCGACTGCGTCGTCGTCTCCAACGACCCGGAGCACGTGGTGGCGGTGGCCGGGTGCGAGGGCCTCGTCGTGGTGCACACGCCCGAGGCGACGCTGGTCGTCCCCGTCGACCAGGCCCAGCGGGTCAAGGCGCTGCACGAGATCATCGCCGCGACCGCGCCGGACCGCGCGTGAGGGGCACGGACGTCGCGGCCCTCGTCGGGTACGCGCTGGCCACGCCGTTCGTGACGTACCTGCCGCTGTTCAAGCGCATGTGGCGCGGCGACCTGCGCCTGCTGGCCGTGCACGAGCTCGGTGTGGCGCTCATCGTCCTGGGCTGGGCCGCGCGGGGCGAGGTGCCGGCGGTGGTCGTCAACGCCGGGTACGGCACGGGGCTCGCGGTCGCGTACGCCGTCGCGCACCGGCCGGGTCGCCGGCGGCGCTGAGCCGGCCATCACCCGTCTGGGCCCGAAGCGTTGCGCCGTACGGACCAACAGCCGGTGCGGGCCGCTGCCGAGACCTCCTGCGTCTCGTCCGCCTCCCCCCTGGAGCTGTCAT
>JALYNK010000282.1 GCA_030773235.1 Actinomycetota bacterium
CTGCTGCCCGGGGTGCGGCCGGACGACCCGCGCCGCGGCCGCGCCCTGGTGACGCACGCGCTGGCCCGCGCGGCGCGCGGCGGGAGCACGGCGCTGCCGCTGGACGAGGTCGCCGACGCGGTGCGCCGGGAGGGCTACCCCGAACCGGAGGCGGCGCTGGCGGCGGCGCTCGAGGACGACCGGGTCCTGGCCGAGGACGGGCTCGTCGCGCTGACGCGGTACGCGCAGGCCGAGCAGGAGGTCGCCGACGGGGTCGCGCGGCTGCTCGCGACCGCCGAGCCGCTCGCCGACCCGGCGGTGGGTGCGGTCGGGCACGACCTCGACGACGCGCAGCGCGCCGCCGTCGCCGCCGCGCTGCAGCACGGCGTCAGCGTCCTGACGGGCGGCCCCGGGACCGGCAAGAGCCGTACGGTCGCCACCCTGGTCCGCCTGGTCACCGCCCGCGGCCGCAGCGTGGCGCTGGCGGCGCCCACCGGCCGGGCGGCGAAGCGGCTGGAGGAGCTGTGCGGCGAGTCCGGCGCCGCGCCGGCCAGCACTCTGCACCGGCTGCTCGGCGCGCAGGGCATGTCCGGCGGGTTCGCGCGGGGCGAGAGCTGGCCACTGGACGAGGACGTCGTCGTCGTGGACGAGGCGTCGATGCTCGACGTCGATCTCGCGTCCGCGCTCGTCGAGGCGTGCGCCGACGGCTGCCACCTGCTCCTCGTCGGCGACCCCGCGCAGCTGCCGTCGATCGGGCCGGGGCGGGTGCTCGGCGACCTGCTGGACAGCGGCGTCGTGCCGACGACGGAGCTCACGACGCTCTACCGGCAGGCGGAGGGCGGCGCGATCGCGCGCCTGGCGACCGCGGTGCGGGCGGGTGAGCTGCCCGCGGTGCCGCCCGACCCGGGCCGCGAGGTGGTCGTCGTCGGCGCGCGGGAGGCCGCTGAGGCGGCGCACCGCACGGTGCAGCTGGTGTGCGACTCGATCCCGCGCGCCCTCGGGATCCCGGCCGCCGAGGTGCAGGTCGTCACCCCGGTGCACCGCGGGCCGGCCGGGACGCTCGCGCTCAACGCGGCGCTGAAGGCGCGGCTCAACCCGGGCGACGGGCAGGTCGGCGGGTTCGACGTCGGCGACCGGGTGGTGGCGACCGCCAACCACCTCGACGACGGCTTCGCCAACGGCGAGGTGGGTGTCGTCACCGCGGTGCGCGCCGGCAAGCTCACGGTGGCGTTCGCCGGCGCCGGTCCGGTCGACGTGCCCCCGGGCGCGGTGGGCGACCTGGCGCACGGGTGGGCCGTCACGGTGCACCGGGCGCAGGGCTCGGAGTTCCCCGCGGTCGTCGCGGTGCTGCCGGGCGAGGCTGCCGGGATGCTGTCGCGCCCGCTCGTCTACACCGCGTTCACGCGCGCCCAGCGGCACCTGTCCGTCGTGCACTCCGCCGGCCCGGCGCTCGCCCGCGCTGTGCGCGAGATCGGCGCGCGGCCCCGGCGCACCCGGCTGGCGGCCCTGGCGCGCGAGGCCGCGGAGCACGCTGGCCTGCCCGCTGAGCCGGACGGCAGCCCGTAACCTGGGCGAGTGGCGGAGTACGAGTACCGCGCGGTGAGCATCCCGGCGGGAGCGGACCGGCGGCAGGCCAAGGAGGTCCTCGCCATCCACGCCGAGTTCGGCGGCTGGGAGCTCGCCACGCACCGGCTGTGGTCCGACGGGCGGCGCAGCGTCACGGTGCGGCGGCGCGTGCAGCCGCACCTGCCGCCGCTCGCCACCTGACGCCGCCGGGCAGCGCGTCGAGCAGGCGCCTCAGCAGGCGTCGAGGAAGCGGTCGAGGACCCGTACGCCGAACTTCAGTGCGTCCAGCGGAACGCGCTCGTCGACGCCGTGGAACATCCCGCTGAAGTCCAGGTCCGCGGGCAGGCGCAGCGGCGCGAAACCGAAGCCGCGGATGCCGAGCCGACTGAAGCTCTTCGCGTCCGTCCCGCCCGAGAGCATGTACGGGACGGGCCGGGCGCCCGGGTCCTCGGCCTTCAGACTCGCTCCCATCGCGGCGACGAGCGCGCCCTCGAACTCCGTCTCGAGCGCGATGTCGCGGTGCAGGTGCTCGCGGACGATGCGCGGGCCGAGCACCTCGTCGAGCTCGCGCTCCCAGTCGTCCTCGAAGCCGGGGAGGAAGCGCCCGTCGACGTTGGCGTGCGCGCGGCCGGGGATGACGTTGTGCTTGTAGCCGGCGTCGAGCATCGTCGGGTTGGCGGTGTTGCGCAGCGTCGCGCCGAGGATGCGCGACATGGGCCCCAGCACCGAGCGGATCTGGTCGAGGTCGTCGGGGTCGAGCTCGACGCCGTACGCGTCGCTCACCTCGGCGAGGAACCGCCGCACCGTCGGCGTGAGGTGCGTCGGGAACCGGTGGCGCCCCAGCCGGGCGACGGCGTCGCAGAGCTCGGTGACCGCGTTGTCGCTCGACAGCATGGAGCCGTGCCCTGCGGTGCCTTCGGCGGTCAGCCGGAGCCAGGCCATGCCCTTCTGCGCCGTCTCGATCAGATAGAGGCGGGTGTCGTCGTCGACGCTGAGGCTGAACCCGCCGACCTCGCTGATCGCCTCGGTGCACCCGTCGAACAGCTGCGGGTGGTGGTCCACCAGCCAGCTGGCCCCGAAGACGCCGCCGGCCTCCTCGTCGGCGAGGAACGCCAGCACCACGTCGCGCGGCGGTCGGCGGCCGGTGCGCATCCGGTCGCGCACCAGCGCCAGCACCATCGCGTCCATGTCGAGCATGTCGACCGCGCCGCGGCCCCAGATGCAGCCGTCGGCCACCTCGGCGGCGAACGGGTCGTACGTCCACTCCTTGGGCTCGGCCGGGACCACGTCGAGGTGCCCGTGCACGAGCAGCGCGTCCCGGCCGGGGTCGGTCCCCTCCATCCGCGCGACCACGCTGGCCCGGCCCGGCGCGGACTCGAAGACCTGCGGCTCCAGCCCGACCTCGGCGAGCAGCCCGGCGACGTGCTCGGCCGCCTCCCGCTCGCCCTTGCCGCGGCCCGTGCCGTCGTTGACGCTCGCGAAGCGGATGAGGTCGCGGCAGATGTCGATCGCCTCGTCCTGCGGGTCGGTCACACGGCCTCCTCGCTGACGGCAGGCTCCCGGGCTGGTCGTCCCGGGCCCGCCGCTGAGTATGCTGGCCAGCGCCGCGCGGGGTCCGCACGGCCGCTCGTCCGGGTGGCGGAATTGGCAGACGCGCCAGCTTGAGGTGCTGGTCCTCAGTGATGGGGATGGGGGTTCAAGTCCCCCCTCGGACACT
>JALYNK010000283.1 GCA_030773235.1 Actinomycetota bacterium
CAGCGCCCGCACGAGCCCGCGTACAGCACGGCGTCGTCGACCCGGGGCAGCGTGTCCGACACCCGCACCTCGAGCGTTGGGTAGCGCACCGACGGGCGGGCGTCCCAGTACAGGTGCGAGGCGTCGTCGGCGACCCCCGCGCGCACCAGCGACCGCACCGCCTCGTCGTACGCCGCGGGGTCGCCGAACGCCTCCGGCAGCCCCGTGACGGGCCAGCGCGCGAACCACAGCGTGCGGTAGCTCGCGTACCCCGTGTCCGCGCCCTCCCAGAACGGAGAGCTGCCGCCGATCGCGAGCAGCACGGGCAGGTCGGGCCGCAGCCGGTCCAGGGCGCCGATGGCGAGCTCGTCCGGCACGGACACGTGGACGTGGCAGCCGGCGATGAGCTGCTGCACCGCCAGAAGACCCCAGCGCCGGTGCAGGTCGACGTAGCGCTCGCCCTCCGACAGGCGCTGGTCGCGCCAGGTCGCGCTCGGGTGCGTGCCGGCCGCGAGCACGGCGCACCCGGACTGCGCGGGGGCCTGCGCGGCGCCCCGGCGCAGCCGCACGAGCTGGGCGCGCAGCTCGGCGAGCGAGCCGCACACCGGGGTGACCACCTCGAGCTGCGACGTGCTGATCTCGCCCTGCGCGGCGTCGCCGAGCAGCGCGTGCGCGCGGTGGACGACCTCCGGAGCGTCCGCCAGGCGGCCGGTCGCCGCGTCGACGAGGTGGTACTCCTCCTCGACGCCCAGCGTCGCGCCCACCTCCACGCCAGGAGCATGGCAGTCCCGCACGGCAGGCAGACTCGCGCGATGAGCATCCCCGTCACCGGCCTGGCGCACGTCCGGCTCACCGTCACCGACTACGCCCGCTCCCGCGAGTTCTACGACCGGGTGCTCGCGCTGCCCGTCGCCTTCGAGGTGCCGGAGGACGCCGACGAGCAGACCCGGCAGCAGCTGGGCTTCCTGTACGGCGGGGTCATCTACGCGCTGGGCGACAGCCTGCTCGGCCTGCGCCCGGTCGCGCCCGAGGGCGACCGGTTCGACGAGGACCGGGTGGGGCTCGACCACCTCAGCCTCGCCGTCCCCGACCGGGCGGCGCTCGACGCGGCCGCCGCGCGCCTCGACGAGCTCGGCGTGCCGCACGGCGGCGTCAAGGACCTCGGCCGGGCGGCGATCCTCGAGTTCCGCGACCCGGACGGCATCGCGCTCGAGCTCTACGCCGCAGCCTGAGCCTGCGCTGCCGGAGGGGGAGCTACCGGACGGCGCGGAACGCCGGCTCGCGCTTGGCGAGGAAGGCGGCCACGCCCTCCGCGTACTCCCGGCTCTCGAGCGAGCGGGCGTACGTCTCGCGGACCTCGTCGTCGACGTCCCGCCGGCCTTCCGCGATCCGGCGCAGCAGCTGCTTCGCGCCGACCTGCGACACCCGGGCGCGCGACGCCAGTCCCCGCGCCAGCTCGTACGCCCGCGCCTCGACCTGCTCCGGCGGGTGCACCTCGTGGACGAGCCCGACGCGCAGCGCGGTCGCGGCGTCGACGAGGTCGCCGGTGAGCAGCAGGAACGCCGCCCACGACTGCCCGACGACGTCCACCAGCCGCGCGGTGGAGGGCAGGCCGTAGACGATCCCGAGCTTCGCGGGCGGCACGCCGAAGCGGGAGGTCCCGTCGCAGACGCGCAGATCGCAGGCCACGGCGAGCTGGGTGCCGCCGCCCACGGCCCAGCCCTGGACGAGCGCGACCGTCGGCTTGGGGAAGTCGACGAGCGCGCTCTCACCGGCCTCGACCGCGGCCCCGTAGCGCGCCGCCGCCTCCGCGGTAGAGCGGAGCTCCCGGAACTCCGAGATGTCCGCTCCCGCCGAGAACGGACCGCCCGGCGTGCCGCGCAGCACGAGCACGTCGACCTCGTCGTCGGCGGCGAGCAGCGGCAGGACGCGCCCGAGCGCCGCCCACATGGCGTACGTGACGGCGTTGCGCCGCTCCGGCCGGTGCAGCTCCACCGTGACCACGCCGGCCTCCCGGCTGACCAGCAGCGAGCCGGCGGCGTCCCCCAGCGCGTCGTCGAGATCGGGCACCGGGGCATCGTGCCAGCGGGGGCCCGCCGGTCGATCAGCGCGGCTGCGTCCGCACCGCACCACCGCACCGGGCATGTCGGACGCGCGGGGCAGCGTTGCGGGGAGGGTGCGCGACCGCGCGCGGAGGAGGACGCCCATGCCCCGGCCCGAACCCCGGGAGCTCTACGAGCTCGAGCCGGACCTGCCGCCGCTGGACCAGGTCGTCCTCGTGCAGGCGCTCGACGGCTTCCTCGACGCGGGTGCCGCGACCAAGCTGACTCGTACGCACCTGCTGAAGACCCTCGGGTCGCGGGTGGTGGCGCGGTTCGACACCGACCTGCTGCACGACTACCGGGCGCGGCGCCCGCCGATGCTCTTCGTCGAGGACCACTGGGAGTCCTACGACGCTCCGGAGCTCGCGGTGCACCTGCTGCACGACGAGGCCGGCAGGCCGTTCCTCCTCCTGGCCGGGCCCGAGCCGGACGTGCTGTGGGAGCGGTTCGTGCAGGCCGTGTGCCTGCTGCTCGACGACCTCGGTGTCCGGCTCGTCGTGGGGCTCAACGCGATCCCGATGTCCCTGCCGCACACCCGGCCGGTCGGGGTGGTCGCGCACGGGACCCGCAAGGAGCTCGTCGACGGGTCCGAGCCGTGGATCGGCACGGTCACCGTGCCCGCGAGCGCCGGGCACCTGCTGGAGTTCCGGCTGGGCCAGGCGGGCCGCGACGCGATCGGGTTCGCCGCGCACGTCCCTCACTACGTCGCGTCGGCCGAGTTCCCCGCCGCCGCCGCCGCGCTGGTGCGCGAGACCGCCGCCGCGACCGGGCTCGTGCTGCCCACCGGCGCCCTGGACGACGCCGCGGTCACCACCCGGGCTGCGATCGACGAGCAGGTCGCGCAGTCCGAGGAGGTGCAGGCCGTCGTCACGGCGCTGGAGCAGCAGTACGACTCGTTCGTCGCCGGCCGCGGCCGGTCGCTGCTCGCGGACAGCAAGGACCTGCCCACCGCGGACGAGCTGGGCGCCGAGCTCGAGCGCTTCCTCGCCGAACAGCGCGGCCGCGGCGAGAACGGGTGACCGCGGCGACCGCACCCCCTGCGGCCCACGCCGAGGCGCCGCTCACCCACCGGCAGATCATGGTGATCCTGTCCGGGCTGCTGCTCGGCATGTTCCTGGCGGCGCTCGACCAGACGATCGTGTCGACGGCGGTGCGGACCATCGCCGACGAGCTGCAGGGCC
>JALYNK010000284.1 GCA_030773235.1 Actinomycetota bacterium
ACCCGCCGCTGCTGCCCGGCCTGGTGCTCCCGGGCCATCCCCGTCCTGGTCCGTCCGCCGCCGCGAGACCCTCCCATCGGGCCACCGGACCAGCCTCCGTCAAGGCCGTACGGAGCAGTGACGAGTTCGTAGGTGCCCTTCCCCCGCCCCTCGGAGCGCGTCGTGTCCCTGGTCACCACCCCCGTCCGTGCCCTGGCCGCCTGCGCCTCCTGCGGCAGCCGGCGGGTCACCGCGATCACGATGACGCTCACCGACGGGTCGGTGGTCGACTTCGCCTCCTGCCACAGCTGTGAGCGCAAGTCCTGGCAGCAGGGCGGCCGCGACCTCGACATCGCCACGGTGCTGAGCAAGGCGAAGCGCACCCGCTGAACCAGCGACCCCGTCCGCGTACCGCGGGACCACCTAGGGTCCGGTCCCGTGACTGACCTCTCGGCCCTGGTGAAGGCGTACGACGTCCGCGGGACGGTCCCCGACCAGCTCGACGAGCGGGTGGCCCGCGCGCTCGGCGCGGCGTTCGCCGAGGTCGTGGCCGTCCCGGAGGCCGCGGAGCGCGTGGTGCTGGGGCGCGACATGCGGGAGTCGGGCGTCGCGCTGTCGGCGGCCTTCGCCGACGGCGTCCTCGAGCGCGGGGTCGACGTCGTCGACGTGGGGCTGGCCTCGACCGACCTCCTCTACTACGCCTCGGGCGCGTTCCAGGTGCCGGGCGCGATGTTCACCGCGAGCCACAACCCGGCCGGCTACAACGGGGTCAAGCTGTGTCGGGCCGGTGCCCGCCCGATCGGCCGGGAGAGCGGGCTCGACGACGTGCGCGACCGCGCGCAGGCGCTGCTCGCGGGCATGCTGCTCCCGCCAGCGGCCCGCCGCGGGGTGCGCACCGAGCGCGACGTGCTCGGCGACTACGCCGCTCACCTGCACGCGCTCGTGCCGGGGCTCGCGGACCTGCGGCCGCTCGCCGTCGTCGTCGACGCCGGCAACGGAATGGCCGGGCGCACCGTGCCGGCGGTGCTCGGCGGCCTGCCCGTACGGGTCGTCCCGATGTACTTCGAGCTCGACGGCTCGTTCCCCAACCACGAGGCGAACCCGCTCGAGCCCGCCAACACCGAGGACCTGCGGCGACGGGTGGTCGCCGAGGGCGCCGACGCCGGGCTCGCGTTCGACGGCGACGCCGACCGGTGCTTCGTGGTCGACGAGCGGGGCCGGACGGTGTCGCCGTCGGCGGTCACGGCGCTCGTCGCCGAGCGCGCGCTGCGCGCGCAGCCGGGCGCCACGGTGCTGCACAACCTCATCACCAGCCGCGCGGTGCCCGAGGTCGTGCGAGAGGCGGGCGGCACACCGGTGCGGACGCGCGTGGGGCACTCGTACATCAAGGCCGAGATGGCCCGCACCGGCGCGGTGTTCGCCGGCGAGCACTCCGGCCACTTCTACTTCCGCGAGTTCTGGAACGCCGACTCCGGGATGCTCGCGGCGCTGCACGTCCTCGCCGCGCTCGGCGCGCAGCCCGGACCCCTCTCGCAGCTGCTCGCGCCGTACGAGCGGTACGCCGCGAGCGGGGAGGTCAACTCCACGGTGGCCGACCCGGTCGGGTGCCTGCGGCGCCTGCGCGAGCGCTACGACGCGCACCCGCAGGACCAGCTCGACGGGCTGACCGTCGACCTCGGCGACGGCACCTGGTTCAACGTGCGCGCGAGCAACACCGAGCCGCTGGTGCGGCTCAACGTGGAGGCGCCGGACGACGCGACGGTGAGCGCGGTGCGCGACGAGGTCCTCGCGCTGGTCCGCAGCGCCTGACGCGACAGGCCGGGCGCCCCGGGGGGACCGCCGGGCGCGCTGCCGTCCCTAGACTCCCGGCATGGACCTGGATCAAGGGCTGCTGGAGGTCCTGGCCTGCCCTGCCTGCCGGGCGGAGCTGCGCGTCGACGAGGCGGCCGAGGAGCTCGTCTGCACGGGCTGCGGGCTCGCCTACCCGGTCCGCGACGACATCCCGGTCCTGCTCGTCGACGAGGCCCGGCCGACCCGATGAGCGCCTCCCGTCCGCTGACCGCCGAGGCGTCGCTCGACGACGTCGACGCGCTGGTCGCCGCGGACGCCGGCGGGATGCTGCGCGCGGTCGCGTCGGGCGCCGCGCAGGTGCGGGAGGCGGCCGGGCGCGCGCAGGAAGCCGGGCTGCACCGCCTGGCCGAGGACGGCCAGCCGCGAGCCGTGATCGTCTGCGGCATGGGCGGGTCGGCGATCGCCGGGGACGTGCTCAGCGCGGTCGCCGGGATGACCTGCCCCGTCCCGGTCACCACCCATCGCGGGCACGGCCTGCCGGCCTGGGTCGGCGCGGCCGACCTCGTCATCGCCGTGTCCTGCACGGGCACCACCGAGGAGACGCTGTCGGCCCTGCAGGAGGCCGTACGGCGGGGCTGCCGACTGCTCGTGGTCGGCGCGGCGGGCTCCCCGCTCGAGGACCTCGGCGCCCGCGGTCGCGCCGTGTTCGTGCCGGTCGCGCAGGGGCGGCAGCCGCGCGCCTCGGTGTGGTCGCTGTCCGTCCCGCTCGTCCTCGCCGGCGCGGCGTTGCGGCTGCTGCCGTGCAGCGCTCAGGACGTCGAGGAGGCCGCCGGCGTGCTCGAGGCGGTCGCGGTCCGGTGTCGGCCGGACGCCGACGTAGACAGCAACCCGGCCAAGGCCCTCGCGCTGGAGCTCAGCGGGTCGCTGCCGGTCGTCTGGGGCACCTCGCCGCTCGGCGGGCCGGCGGCGTACCGCTTCGCCTGCCAGCTCAACGAGAACGCCTGCCTGCCGGCCGTCTGGGGCGTCCTGCCCGAGGTCGGTCACAACCAGGTCGTGGCGCTCGACGGTGAGTGGGCGAGCTCCGGCGGGGGGCCGGACGACTTCTTCCGCGACCGGACCGACGACGGGGACCGCCGCCTGCACGTCGTGCTGCTGCGCGAGGAGCGCGAGCACCCGCGGGTCGCCCGCCGCGCCGAGGTGGCCGTCGAGCTGGCCGCCGAGCGCGGCGTGCCGGTCGACGTGCTGCGTGCCGAGGGCACCGGCGCCCTCGCCCGGGTGGCGTCGCTCATCGGACTGACCGACTTCACCAGCACCTACCTCGCCCTGCACGCGGGCGCGGACCCCACGCCGGTCGACGCCATCGCGGAGATGAAGCGCAGGACCGCCTCCGACCGGTGACGCCCGCCCCGGACCAGCGGCTGGCACCAGCCGGCTGGGCGTCAGCCGGCCCGGCGGCGCCGGGAGCGGGCCGCGCCCTCCTCGGGCG
>JALYNK010000285.1 GCA_030773235.1 Actinomycetota bacterium
CTCCGCGACCGCGCTCTCGCCCAGGGCCTTGGCCAGCGCCGTGCGCAGCGCGGCGGCCTTGACCGGCTTGATGAGGTGCACGAGCCCGAGCTCGGCGGAGCCCCCCGGCCGCCAGCCGAGCGAGGTGAGCATGAGCAGCGGCACGTCCGCGCCCGTCGGGGTGTCGCGCAGCGCGCGCGCCAGCTGCACGCCGTCCATCTCGGGCATGTGCATGTCGAGGAGCGCGACGTCGTACGTCGCGCCGGAGCGCCAGTGCTCCGCGGCCCGGACCGGGCTTCCCTCGTCGTGCACCGTCATGCCCCAGCCCTCGAGCTGCGCGCGCAGGATCTCGCGGTTGGTGTCGTTGTCGTCGACGACGAGCGCGCGTCGCCCGCGCAGCGCGGCCGGCGCGATGCGCAGCCGGTCCTCCGTCTGCTCGCCGCGCGGGACCGCGACGCGCAGGGTGAAGGTGGTGCCGACCCCCTCGGTGCTCTCGACCGTCAGGGTGCCGCCCATCGCCTCGGCGAGGCGCCGGCTGATGGCGAGCCCCAGCCCCGTCCCGCCGTACGTCCGGGTGGTCGAGGCGTCGACCTGGCTGAAGGAGCGGAAGAGCCGGTCCATGCGGTCGGCGGGGATGCCGATGCCGGTGTCGCGC
This sequence comes from Actinomycetota bacterium, assembly GCA_030773235.1. Taxonomy (GTDB): domain Bacteria; phylum Actinomycetota; class Actinomycetes; order Mycobacteriales; family SCTD01; genus JALYNK01. Next base: position 635 of record JALYNK010000285.1, read on the forward strand.
ACCGCGAACGTGAGCGGCACGGGCCCGTCCGCCGGGGCCGGGGCCGCCGTGACGGTCACCAGCACCTCGCCGACGGCGGTGAACTTGACCGCGTTGCTCAGCAGGTTGACGAGGACCTGCCGCAGTCGCGACGCGTCGCCGACGAGGACCGGTGGCGCCTCGGGGCCGAGCCGGTACGCCAGGTCGAGCCCCTTCTGCGCCGCCTGCGCGGCGACGAGGTCGAGCGAGCCCTCGACGCAGTCGCGCAGCGAGAACGGCGCCTGCTCCAGCTCGAGCTGACCGGACTCGATCTTCGAGAAGTCGAGGATGTCGTTGATGATCGTCAGCAGCCCGTCGCCGGAGCGGCGCACCGTCTCGGCGTACTCCCGCTGCTGGGGCGACAGGTCGGTGTCCAGCAGCACGCCGGTGAGCCCGATGACGGCGTTCATCGGCGTACGGATCTCGTGCGACATGGTGGCGAGGAACGCAGACTTGGCCACGTTGGCGGCCTCGGCCTCGCGGCGCGCGCGGACGAGGTCGGCCTCGCGCTCGGCGGCGACCCGCTGCTCCTGCTCCAGCACCGCCGCCATGTCCGACAGGCCGGCGGCCACCTGGCGCAGCTCGGCCGGCCCCTCGGCGCGCGGCCGGGCCGACAGGTCGCCGGCGCGCAGCTCGCGCATGGTGCGCAGCAGGCCCTGCACCGGCTCGACGAGCCCGTGCGACAGCCGGGCGAAGGAGCGGCGCACGAGCAGCGCCATCCCGCCCAGCAGCGCGACGACCAGCGCGAGGCTCCCGGCGAGCACCCGCAGCTGCCGGGCCTCGCTGCTCTCGCGCAGCGCGTCGGCGCCCTGCTCGGCCCGCGCCTCCGCCGCGCGGTAGGTGTCGAAGAGCTCCCTGCCCCGGGCGAGGAACGCCGCCTCGTCCGTCCCGGCCGGCACCCCCTCGTGGGCCTGCACCGCCCAGCCGCCGGACCACCGGGCCTGAGCGGCGACGGTCTCGTGCAGCCGCGCGACCTGCTCCGGGCGGTCGGCGAAGAAGCGCAGGGCGTCGGCGTTGCGCTGCGACAGGACGCCGACGCCGTGGTCGTACGGCTCGAGGAAGCGCGCGTCGCCGGTGAGCAGGTAGCCGCGCAGCCCGGTCTCCTGGTCGAGCATCGCCAGGTGCCCGAGGCGGACGGCGCGGGCACCGTCGTCGTAGCGCTCCGCCTGCGGCACCAGCCAGGCGAACAGCAGCGTGAGCACGAGGCCGGAGAGCGCGGCGGTGGTGAGCACGGCCAGCAGCACCAGCCGGCCGAGCGCGCGCAGCTCCGCGGACAGACTGGCTGCCCCGGTGCCCGGGTCGGCCGCGCTCCCGCCCCCGTCGCGCCCGCTGGGGACACCGGGCCCCGCCGTACTGTCGGCCGGGTGACCGACGCCACCCTGCCCCGCGAGCCCGAGGACCGCACTCCCGCCGGCGCGGCGGAAGCCGTCCTGGCGGAGGCCGAGACCGCGGTCGAGGGTGCCGCCGCCGGCCTGGACCTCACGCCCCTGGACCATCCCCGCCGCCTCCTGCTCGTGCACGCCCACCCGGACGACGAGACCATCGGCACGGGAGCGACGATGGCCAAGTACGCGGCCGAGAATTGTCTGGTCACCCTCGTGACCTGCACGCTCGGCGAGGAGGGCGAGGTCCTCGTTCCCGAGCTGGCGCACCTCGCTGCCGACCGCGAGGACGGGCTCGGCCGGCACCGCATCGGCGAGCTGGCCGCCGCGATGGAGGCGCTGCGGGTGCGCGACTCCCGCTTCCTCGGCGGACCCGGCCGCTGGCGGGACAGCGGGATGGCGGGGACGCCGACCAATGAGCGCCCCGACTGCTTCTGGCGCGCGGACCTCGACGAGGCGGTCCGCGAGCTCGTCGCGGTCGTGCGCGAGGTGCGGCCGCAGGTCGTCGTCACGTACGACGAGAACGGCGGCTACGGGCACCCGGACCACGTCCAGGCGCACCGGATGACCGTGGCGGCGTTCGACGCGGCGGCCGACCCGGCGTACGCGCCGGAGCTCGGCGAGCCCTGGCAGGCCAGCAAGCTCTACTGGTCCGCGGTGCCGCGCAGCGTGCTGCAGGCCGGCATCGACCTGCTCAAGCAGTCCGGCGAGACGGACTTCTTCGGGGTCGAGCGGGCCGAGGACCTGCCGTTCGGGGTGCCGGACGAGGTCGTGACGACGGAGGTGGACGCCTCGGAGCACCTCGAGGCGAAGGTCGCCGCGATGCGCGCCCACCGCACCCAGATCGCCGTCGACGGTCCGTTCTTCGCGCTGAGCAACAACGTCGGGCAGCGCGCGTTCGGGATCGAGCACTACGTCCTGGCGCGGGGCGAGCGGGGGCCGGGCGACGGTCCGCTGGGCCGGGAGGACGACCTGTTCGCCGGCCTGTCGTAGGGCGGGCCTGCGCCGGCCGGGTGAACCCGCGCCGGGAGCCGGGCGGGTCTGCGTCGGGCAACGCATCCTCGGTCGTATGCGCTGCGCAACCAGGCGGCAGCACGACGTGAGGGGCTGCGGGTGGCGGGAGCGCGGGACGAGGCGCGGAGGTCGGGGCAGGTCGCGCGGCAGCTGGCGGCGCTGGACGGGCTCACGTCCGCGGGCGGCGCGCCGCTGCCGCTG
>JALYNK010000286.1 GCA_030773235.1 Actinomycetota bacterium
CCCCCTCCGGAAGATCGCCGACAGGGCTCGATCTGACCCCTGGTAGCCAAAGTGGTAGCCACAGCATCTGCGCTGGCGCTCCCTGGACGGGTCGAAGGTCCGGTGCGTCGGCGCCAAGGTCACGCTTGACGTCGGCGTCGTCCGGCTCGGGCGACGCTACGACTGCACCAGGGTGCTGGCGGGTCCAGGCCGTCCGCACCTGCGAGTGCCGCCGTGATCGCTGGTGCCGGCTGGACTCCGGACGAGGTCGTGCAGCCCCTCGTCGACTCGGGAGCCGCGCTCGTGCCTCCACGCGCCGTTGACAGCCAGACCTGTAGGACAGAATGTATACGCGTGGGCAGTGAGGTCTGGCAAGCACGGATCGACTCGGAACTGGCGGCTCAGCTGCGCGAAGATGCCAAGGTGCTGGGACTGAAGGCCAACACCGACATCGTCAAGGCCGGCCTGCAGCTGCTGCACCGCCAGGCCGCCGAGCAGGTGATGGCCCACGGCATCCGTGACTTCTACGACGGTCAGCCCCCTCCCCTGCCGATCGGCGTGCGCCGTTCGAAGCGGCGGACGCCGGCCGACAGCGAGGCCGTCGCCGACGGCCGGTAGTGGCCCTCGACGCCTTCCGGGGCGAGGTGTGGGACGTGGACTTCGCCGAATTCGGTGAACACCCCGCCGTGGTGATCAGCACCAACGCCCCGAACGCCCAGCTGGGGCATGTGGCCGTCGTCGTGGTCACCGGAACGACCGGGCCGGCGACGACGCACCTGCCGCTCACCGCGGACGCCGGACTGACGCGGTACGACGAGTCGTATGCCGACGTGACGAGCCTGCAGCCGGTCGACAAGGCGGATCTGCTGCGTCAACGCGGGCGGCTCGCGCAAGGTGAGCTCCGCCGCTTGGAGGCCGCACTGCGGGTGTACCTGGGTCTGTGATGCTCGATGCCGATCGGCCCCAGGATCCGCCCGTCACTGCTGCGCAGGCCGGTCGAACAGCCGGTCCACGGGCGCCACCGCCGCCTCCACCGTCGGCGTCGCGCGGTGGCGGTGAACGCTCGAGGTCACCCGTGTGCTGGTGTGTCCGAGGACGTCCGCGACCTCCCCGAGCGGGACCCCGGCGGCTGACAGCAGGCTGGCGGGGCGCCTGTGCCGCAGCTCGTGCGGGTGCCACCGCCCGAGGCCCGCAGCCTCGGTCACCTGGCGCAGTCCCCGGCGGAGGTTGGCGGGGTCGAGCAGGGTGCCGAGCCCGGTCGGGAAGACCAGGCCGTTTACTGCCAGTGCTCCCCCACCGCCGCCCGGTGCGCGCCCTGGCGGGTGCGGTGCTCCATCAGCGCTCGGGCCGCCCTTGCAGGCAGCCGCAACTCGCGTCGGGAGGCCGCGGTCTTCGTCGTCCCGACAGCGACTTTGCCGCCGAACCGGACGAGGGCGCGCTCTACGCGCAGCGAGCGGGCGTCCAGGTCGCCGTCGTCCCGGGCGAGTGCGAGCAGCTCGCCGGGACGCAGGCCGCAGGTCAGGCCCACCACGATCGCTGCCTCCAGCGGGTGCCCTCGGGCGGTGCTGCGGACTAGCTGATCTTGCTTGACACGCTGGAGGTCACGGGTTCACGTCCTGTATCGCCCACAGCGGTGCGACGAAGGGGCGCCCCGATCCGGAGCGCCCCTTCGTCGCGGTACGAGCTGGTCAGCCCCGGCCGGAGGCCATGGCCTCCAGGCGCGCGACGCGCTCCGCCATCGGCGGGTGCGTGCTGAACATCTGGCCGATGCCACCGCTCCGGAACGGGTTGGCGATCATCAGTGAGCTGGTCGGCGCCAGGCGGGGGTCCTCCACCAGCGGGCGGACCGCGGTGCCGTGCTCGAGCTTGCGCAGCGCGTTGGCCAGCGCGAGCGGGTCACCGGTCGCCCGGGCACCCGTGGCGTCGGCCTCGAACTCCCGGCTGCGGCTGATGGCCATCTGGATGAGCCCCGCGGCGAGCGGTCCGAGCAGCGCGAAGGCGAGCGTCCCCAGCACGCCGGGACCCTCCTCCTCGTCGCGCGACGCGCCGCCGAAGATCGCCGCGAACTGCGCCATCTGCGCGAGGAACGTGATGACGCTCGCCAGCGCGCCGGCGACCGAGCTGATGAGGATGTCGCGGTTGCCGACGTGCGCCAGCTCGTGGCCGAGCACGCCCCGCAGCTCACGGTCGTCGAGCAGCTGCAGGATGCCCTCGGTGCAGCACACCGCCGCGTGCTCCGGGTTGCGCCCGGTCGCGAACGCGTTCGGCGCCTGTGTCGGGCTGATGTAGAGCCGAGGCACGGGGATCCGCATCGTCGCGGCGAGCTCCGCGACGACGGCGTACAGCCGCGGCGCCTCGGCCGGGCTGACCGGGTAGGCGCGCATGGACCGGAGCGCGAGCTTGTCGCTGTAGAAGTACGCGTAGCCGTTCATGGCCAGCGCGAGGGCCAGGGCGACCACGAGTCCGCCGCTGCCGAAGGCGCCGCCCACCAGCAGGATGAGCGACGACAGCAGGCCGAGCAGGACCGCCGTCTTGAGCCCGTTGGAACTGTGCATGTGACCTCCGTTGCCCTGTTTCAACGCACGAGCGGCCCCGGTCGATCCCGCCGCGGCAGTGCCGCGGGCCCCACCCGGAAGCAGCAGGCCGTACCACGAACGGGCTCCTCCTGACGTACGACACGCTGGTCGCACTCCCTCCGCCGGACTAGTCCGATGCGCCCACGCGCACGCCGGAGACCTCAAGGTGCCTCCGGCGAGCCCCGACCTCCTCCGTGCCATGCGGCGTCGCGGTCCCCGTGACCGACGCCCTTCCGGCCTCCGGGCCGGACGTCCCGCTGACGCACGGAGCAGACCACCATGACCCGCACGCCCCGTCCCTCTCGCGCCGCCGCCCGCCGGTCGGCCGTCCGACGCGCCGGCCACGTCGCCCTGACGGCCGCCCTCGGCGCCGGTCTGCTGCTGACCGGCACGGAGCCCGCCGCCGCCGTCGCCGTCCCCGGCACGCCGAGCGGGCTGCCGAGCGGCGTGGAGGCGCTGCAGCCCTACGTCGGTCAGCTCGGGTGCGACCCGGTGGCCAAGCCCGGCGTCCGCGCGTTCTCCTCCATGCTGCTGATCACCTACCGCGACACGTCGTCGTTGGGGATCGTCCGCGACTGCGGCATCGGCGGCGCGAGCGAGCACAAGGAGGGGCGCGCCTTCGACGGGGGCGCCTCGGCGTACAACCCGACCCATGTCGCCGAGGTCAAGGCGGTCACCGACTGGCTGCTCGC
>JALYNK010000287.1 GCA_030773235.1 Actinomycetota bacterium
GGGCGGCGGACGGGGCGGCGGGCGGCGCGGCGGGCGGCGCGGCGGGCGCCGCGCTCTGACCGAGCAGCGCGGTGGAGTTCGCCTCCTGCACGGCCGCGAGCAGCTCCTCGCGGTACACCTGGACGTCGCGCGGCGCGGTGATGCCCAGCCGGATGCTGTCGCCCTTGACCTCGAGAACGGTGATGACGATGTCGTCGCCAATCACGATGCTCTGGTTCTTGCGACGGGTGAGGACCAGCACGAGGGGTTCCTTCCGTGGAGACGAGCGGGTCTTGTCGGGCTAGGACGGAGCGGTGCCGCTCGCCACGGGCTCGCGGCGCGCCGCGGCGAGCCGCACGCGCGTGCTGTGACCCGAGTCGGCCAGCACGGCCTGCACGCCCTCGAGCGTCCGCAGGTTGAGCACGATCGGGCCGAGCAGGTTGGCGGTGGCGTCCTCGGCGCGGTCGCCGAGCGTCACGACGACGAGCAGCAGGCAGTCGGCCGGGTCGTCGAGGTGGATCTTGGCGGCGACCGCGTCGTCCAGGTCGACCTGGTAGTCCGGAAAGAACACCTGCGGCGGCATGACGAGGAAGCGCACCGACGGCGTGTCCAGGTCGGCGAGCACGCTGTACGGGCCCTCCGAGCCGCCCCAGCGCACCAGCGCGAACCGCCGGGGCCCCGGGAAGCCGGGCAGCCCCGAGGGGAACGTCAGCTCCGGCACGTCGACGGGCGAGGTCGACTCCAGCACGGGAGTGGGGCTCGGCACGAGCTCCTCCTGCCTGTCCGGCAGCCGGGGGTCGACTGCGACACCGAGCGCTTCGTCGCCGTGCCGTGCCGCCTGCATGGTCCGGACGGACTAGCCCGGCCGAGTGATGCAGCGGGCGCGGCTGCAGCGCCGGGCCGGCGCGTGCCCGCGTCGGCGGGTGCGGCCCCGGGCACGACGGGATGACCCGTCGTCCCCGAGGAGGACCGTGACCGTCGTCGCCGACGCCCGCCGGCAGCTCCGGCTCGCCGCGCTGCCCGCCGCCGCTCTCGGCCTGGCTGCGCAGGGCGCGGTGCGCCGGCTGCGCGGCGAGGACCCCGAAGCCGTGCGGCGCGACCTGCGGGCGCGCAACGCGCGGCGTACGCGCACGACGCTCGGCGAGCTCAAGGGCGGCGCGCTCAAGGCCGGGCAGCTGCTGTCGACGGTCGAGGCGCTGTTCCCGCAGGACCCGGAGGACACCTGGCGCGACGCGCTCGTCGCGCTGCAGGAGAGCAACCTGGCGCTGCCGTTCGCCGAGGTCGAGCCGGTGCTGCGCGCCGAGCTCGGCCCGGCCTGGCGGGACGGGTTCCGGGCGTTCGACGAAAGGGCTGCGGCGGCCGCGTCGCTCGGGCAGGTGCACCGCGCCGTCGACGCCGAGGGGCGCGACGTCGCGGTCAAGGTGCAGTACCCGGGCGTGCGGGAGGCGCTGGCCGCCGACCTGCGCACGCTGTCGGCGGTGTCGCGCGCCGCCGCGCTCGTCGCCCGCGGCCTCGTGCTCCCCCCGCTGCTCGCCGAGCTGCGCGACCGGCTCACCGAGGAGCTCGACTACGAGCACGAGGGCCGGGTGCAGCAGCGCTTCGCCGAGGCGTACGACGGCGACCCGGACGTCCGCGTACCGCGCGTCCTCACCGCCACGCCGCGCGTGCTGGTGCAGGAGTGGCTCGACGGCACCCCGCTGGCACAGGTGCCCTACGCGTGCCCGCCCCAGGAGCGCGACCGGGTGGCCGGGCTCTACCAGGTGTTCCTCGTCAGCGGACCCGAGCGGGTCGGCCTGCTGCACACCGACCCGCACCCGGGCAACTTCCGGCTGCTGCCCGACGGGCGGCTCGGCGTGCTCGACTTCGGCTCGTCGCTGGCCCTGCCCGGCATGCCGGCCACCTTCGGCCGCCTCCTCCAGGCGCTGCTGGCCGACGACCCCGCGCAGGTGCGGCGGCGGCTGGAGGAGGCGGGCTTCGTGCGCCCCGGCACGCGGCTCGAGGTGGGCAAGCTCGTCGACTACATGGCGCCGTTCACGGTCCCGGCCCGCAGCGAGGTCTTCCGCTTCGGCCGCGACTGGCTCCGCCGGGAGTTCGGACGGGTCAACGACCCCCGCGACCCGGACTTCGGCGTGGCGCTGCAGCTCAACGTCCCGGCGGAGCACCTGTTCACCCACCGGGTCTGGCTGAGCATGGTCGGCGTCCTCTGCCAGCTCGAGGCGACCGTGCCCGTACGCCCGGTGCTGCGGCGCTGGCTGCCAGGGTTCGGCGAGGGGTAGGAGCGAGCCCCCACGACGTCCGCCTCTGGAGCACCCGTGCGCCTGCCCCTGCCCGGCCCGTCCGACCTCGTGCACGCCGTGCGCGACCTCGCCGAGCACGTCACCTCGCTGGGCCGGGCCGCCACCGCGGCGGTCACGCTCGTCCCCCGGCTGGAGAAGGCGATGACCCGGGTCGAGGGGCTGCTCGACCGCACCGACTCCGCCGTCGGCCGGCTGGAGGGCGCGGCCGGGCGCATGGAGATCGCGCTCGGCCGCCTGGACGGCCTGCTCGACGACGCGGACGGCGCGGTGCGCCGGGCCGATGCCGTGCTCGTCGGGGCCGAGGGCAGCGTGGCGCGGGTCGACGGGGTGGTCCAGCGGGCCGTGCGGAGCGTGGACACGGTGGACGGGGTGGCCGGTCGGGCCGCGGCGAGCGTGGACAGCGTCGACGGGCTCGTCCGTCGCGCCGCGGCCAGCGTGGACGGCGTCGACGGCGTGGTGGGCCGGGCCACGGGCAGCGTCGAGGCCGTGGACGGCCTGGTCGACCGGGCGGGCGGGAGCGTCGACCGCGTCGAGGGCACGCTCGCCGCCGCCGACGCTACGGTCGGCAGGGCGGGCGGCACGCTGGACGCCGCCGACGCGGCGGTCGGCTCGGCCCGCGGCACGCTGTCCGGTGCCGACGGGCTGGTCCGCACCGCCGACGGGCTGCTGGACCGCGCCGGCGGGCCGCTGGAGCAGCTGCTGCCGCTCCTGTCCCGGTTCGCGACGACGCTGAGCCCGCAGGAGGTCGAGGCCGCCGTGCAGCTCATCGACCGGCTGCCGGGGCTCCTCGACACCGTCGACCGGGACGTGCTGCCGCTCGCCACCAGGCTCGAGGCGGTCGGTCCGGACCTGCACAACCTGCTCGCGCTCGTCCAGGACCTGCACAAGCTGATCAGCGGAGTGCCCGGCGCCAAGCTCCTGCGCCAGCGCGGCGACGACGAGCCGCTCGCGTCCGAGAACGACGACTGACC
>JALYNK010000288.1 GCA_030773235.1 Actinomycetota bacterium
GGGGCCACGACGGGCACGGCGAGGTAGCTGCGGACGGGGACGTGCCCGGTCGGGACGCCGCCGGAGGCGTTGCTCCCGTACCGGTGGTCGGCCAGGACGTCGGCCATCCGGACGACGTCGTGACCGGCGAAGGTCGGTGCGAACAGGTCGGTGTGCCGTACCGGGACCTCGTCGGGGAAGGCGTCCGCCGCGGCGCCGGACAGCACGTAGACGTCCAGCCGTCCGCCCTGCTCGTCCTGCCCGCTGTAGAAGAAGGCGCCGTACTCCGCCCCGGTCAGGTCGACCCCGGCCTCGGTGACGCTGCGGAGCGTGGCCCGCAGGTCCTGCCCGCCCAGGCGCGCCGCCGTCGCGGCGAGCTCCAGGAGGCTGGCGTCTGGGACCTCGACGGCGGGTGCGGCAGCCACGATCACGCAGCGTACTGACCCACATGCGGTGTGCAACTACCGCTCGGGGCTGCTCACGCCGCGTGGCGTCAGGTGAAGGAGTGCTCCGGGCCCGGGAAGCGGCCCTCGCGCACGTCCTCGGCGTACGCCCGGGTCGCCCCGGCCAGCACGCCGCGCAGGTCGGCGTACCGCTTGACGAACGTGAGCGGCACGCCCGGCGTCAGCCCGGCCATGTCCGTCCACACCAGCACCTGCGCGTCGCAGCCCGCACCCGCGCCGATGCCGACGGTGGGGACGAGGAGCTCCTTGCTGATCCGCTCGGCGAGCGCAGCCGGCACGGCCTCCAGCACGACCGCGAACACCCCGGCGTCCTGGAGCGCGAGCGCGTCCTCGAGCAGCGCGTCCCCGGCGTCGCCGCGTCCCTGCACCCGCAGCCCCATCGTCAGCTCGGACTGCGGCGTCAGCCCCACGTGCCCCATGACCGGCACTCCGGAGGCGACGAGCAGCTCGACCTGCGGCACCACGCGCCGCCCGCCCTCGAGCTTGACCGCGTGCGCGCCCGCCTCCTTGAGGAACCGCGCCGCCGTGGCGAGCGCCTGCTCCGGCGAGGCCTGATAGGACCCGAACGGCAGGTCCGCGACCACCATGGCGCGCGACGAGGAGTGCGCCACGGCCCGGGTGAGCGGCAGCAGCTCGTCGACGGTCACCGGGACGGTCGTGGCGTGCCCCAGCACGTTGTTGCCGGCGCTGTCGCCGACGAGCAGGACGGGGATCCCTGCCTCGTCGAAGATCCCGGCCGTGAGCATGTCGTACGACGTGAGCATCGCCCAGCGCTCGCCACGGTCCTTGGCGCGCTGCAGGTCGCGGGGGTTCACGCGTCGGGTCGTGACCCCGCCGTACAGCGCGGGCAGGTCGGTCATGCGGACTCCTCGGTGACTCGAGGCGCCTCGGACGGCGTCCCCGGACCCGACCAGCGTGGCACCCGTTACCGCTCGGGGCGCACCTCGGGGGGCTCCGGCGCCGTCGGCGCGGCGGCCTCGCGCCACCGCGACGTGATCGGCAGCCGCCGGTCGCGCCCGAACGCCCGCGACGTGATCTTCGGCCCGGGCGGGCTCTGCCGCCGCTTGTACTCCGCCGCGTCGACCAGGCGCACCACCCGGTCGACGAGCTCGGGCGCGAAGCCGGCCGCGACCAGCTCGGCGCGCCCGAGGTCGCGCTCGACGTAGGCGTCGAGCAGCGCGTCGAGGACGTCGTACGGCGGGAGGCGGTCACTGTCGAGCTGTCCGGGCGCGAGCTCGGCGCTCGGCGGCTTGTCGATGCAGTTCTGCGGGATCGGCGGAGTCTCGCCGCGGGCCTCGGCGTCGGCGTTGCGCCACCGCGCGAGCTCCCACACCAGCGTCTTCGGCACGTCCTTGATCGGCGCGAAGCCGCCGGCGCTGTCGCCGTACAGCGTCGAGAAGCCGGTCGCCGACTCGCTCTTGTTGCCGGTGGTGAGGACGAGGTGCCCGTGCTCGTTGGACAGCGCCATGAGCAGCGTCCCGCGCACCCGGGCCTGCAGGTTCTCCACGGCGAGCCCCGACAGCGGCACGGTGGCGAGGTACGCGTCGACCATCGCGCCGATCGGCACGACCGACCAGGACAGGCCCTGCCGGCGGGCGAGGTCCTCCGCGTCGGTGACCGAGTGCGAGGAGCTCCAGCCGCTCGGCATCCCGACGACGTGCACCCGGTCGGCGCCGAGCGCGTCGCGGGCGAGAGTGGCCACGAGCGCGGAGTCGATGCCACCGGACAGGCCGAGCACGACCGACCCGAACCGGTTCTTCTCCACGTAGTCGCGGGTGGCGGTGACGAGCGCGGCCCACACCTCGGCCGCGTCGGGCAGCGGCGCGGCGAGCTCGTGCGGGCGCGGCTCGTACGGCGCGCCCCGGTCGTCCGGTAGCACGACGTGCTCGACCGTCATCGTGGTGCCGTCGCCCGCGTCGACCGGGCCCGGAGCCCGCAGTGTCCGCTCCGGCAGGTCGAGGTCGACGACGAGCAGCGCCTCGGCGAAGGCGGGCGCCCGGGCGAGCACCGTCCCGCCGGCGTCGGCCACCAGCGAGTCGCCGTCGAAGACCAGCTCGTCCTGCCCGCCGACGGTGTTGACGTACGCCAGCGGGCAGCCGGCCTCGACCGCCCGCCGGGTGACGAGCCGGCCGCGCACGTCGTCCTTGCCCCGCTCGTACGGCGAGCCGTTGAGGCACACGAGCAGGCCGGCGCCGGCCTGCCGGGCGACCGCGACCGGCCCGCCCTCCTGCCAGAGGTCCTCGCAGATGCTCAGCGCGACATCGACGCCGCGCACCCGCACGACCGGGAACCGGTCGCCCCGCACGAAGTAGCGGAACTCGTCGAACACCCCGTAGTTCGGCAGGTGGTGCTTGGCGTAGCGGGCGACGACCCGCCCGCCGTGCAGCACGGCCGCAGCGTTCTGCGGCTCGCCGGCAGGGCGCCCCACCGCAGGCGCCGGCTGGTCCGCGCGCCCGCAGTGGCCGACGACCACCGCGACGTCGCCGGCCCCCTCGTCGCACAGCCGCGCGGCCAGCGCCTCCAGCGCGTCGAGCGAGGCCTGCACGAACGACCGGCGCAGGACGAGATCCTCCGGCGGATAGCCGGTGAGCACCATCTCCGGGAACGCGACGAGCGCGCAGCCCTCGGCCCGGGCGGCGCGGACCTGGCGCGCCACGACGTCCGCGTTGCCCGCCAGGTCGCCGACGGTGCTGTCGACCTGCGCGAGTCCGAGCCTGAGCTGCACCACGCCCCCGACCATCGCACGGCGGCGCCGGCCAGGTGCCAGGCTGAGC
>JALYNK010000289.1 GCA_030773235.1 Actinomycetota bacterium
GGGCGGGCACCTGCTCGAGGTCGACGGCCTGTCGGTCGAGTTCCGCACCGAGTACGGCACCGTGCACGCCGTCGACGACGTGAGCTGGCACGTCGACCCCGGCGAGACCCTCGCGATCCTCGGCGAGTCGGGCTCCGGCAAGTCGGTGAGCGCTCAGGCGGTGATGGGGATCCTCGACACCCCGCCCGGCTACGTCACGGCCGGGGTGATCCGCTACCGCGGGCGCGACCTGCTCCGTATGTCGGCGGCCGAGCAGCGCAGGCTGCGCGGGCCCGACCTCGCCATGGTGTTCCAGGACGCCCTGTCGGCGCTGAACCCCGTCTTCACGGTGGGCGCGCAGATCGCCGAGTCGTTCCGCGTGCACCGCGGCGCGTCCAAGCGCGAGGGCGTGCAGCGGGCCGCCGAGCTCCTCGACCGGGTGGGCATCCCCAACGCGCGGGGGCGGGTCAAGGACTACCCGCACCAGTTCTCGGGCGGCATGCGGCAGCGCGTGATGATCGCGATGGCGCTGGCGCTGGACCCGGCGGTGCTCATCGCCGACGAGCCGACGACCGCGCTCGACGTCACCGTCCAGGCGCAGATCATGGACCTGCTGCAGACGCTGCAAGCCGAGACCGGTACCGGCCTGGTGCTCATCACGCACGACCTCGGCGTCGTGGGGGAGGTCGCCGACCGCGTGGCCGTGATGTACGCCGGGCGCATCGTCGAGACGGGGGACATCGACGACGTCTTCCGCTCCCCGGCGCACCCGTACACCGCCGGGCTGATGCGCTCGGTGCCCCGCGTCGACCAGCGCGGGCAGCGGCTGCAGCCCATTCCCGGCTCGCCGCCGAACCTCGCCCGGATCCCCTCCGGCTGCCCGTTCCACCCGCGGTGCTCCCGCGCCGAGGAGGTCTGCGTGCAGGATAGCCCACCGCTGCGGCTGGTGGCGCCGCGGCGACGCAGCGCGTGCCACTTCGCCGAGGAGGTCCTCGAGGGGCGGGCCGGTGTCTGAGCGGACAGCCGAGGCGGCGCCGGCCGCGACGAGCGCCCCGGAGCCGCTGCTGCGGGTCACCGGGCTCACGAAGCACTTCCCGATCACGGTCGGGGTCGTGCGCCAGAAGCTCGTCGGCCACGTCCGCGCGGTCGACGGGGTCGACCTCACGCTCTCCCGCGGCGAGACGGTGGGCCTGGTGGGGGAGTCGGGCTGCGGGAAGTCGACTGTCAGCAGGGTGCTGCTGGCCCTGGACCGCCCCACCGCCGGGCAGGTCCTCTACGAGGGCCGGGACGTCTTCGCGATGAGCAAGCGCGAGCTGCGCGAGCTGCGCCGCAAGGTCCAGATCATCTTCCAGGACCCGTACACGTCGCTGAACCCGCGGATGACCGTCGGCGACATCGTCGGTGAGCCGTTCGAGATCCACCCCGAGGTCGTGCCGCCGGCCGGGCGCGCCGCTGCGGTGCGCGACCTGCTCGACCGCGTGGGGCTGAACCCGGACTTCCTCAACCGCTATCCGCACCAGTTCTCGGGCGGCCAGCGGCAGCGCATCGGGATCGCACGCGCGCTGGCGCTGCGTCCGGACGTCATCGTCTGCGACGAGCCCGTGTCGGCGCTCGACGTGTCCGTGCAGGCGCAGGTCATCAACCTGCTGGAGGACCTGCAGGACGAGTTCGGGCTGGCGTACCTGTTCATCGCGCACGACCTGTCCGTCGTCCGGCACATCAGCGACCGGGTCCACGTCATGTACCTGGGCCGGATCATCGAGACCGGCACGAACGAGCAGGTGTACGAGCAGCCCGCGCACCCGTACACGCAGGCGCTGCTGTCGGCGGTGCCGCAGCACGACCCGGCGGTGCGCGGCCGGAAGAAGCGGATCGTGCTGCGGGGCGACCTGCCCTCACCCGCCGACCCGCCGTCCGGCTGCCACTTCCGCACCCGGTGCTGGAAGGCGCAGGACGTCTGCGCCGAGCAGTACCCGCCGCTCGTCGACCGCGGCCAGGGGCACCCGTCGGCGTGCCACTTCGCGGAGGTGCTCGACGTGGTCACGGCGGAGAACGCCTCCGCCGGCCGCGACGGCGCGGACGTGGCCGCGGCCTCCGCCGTCCGTGCGAGCGCCTCCGCTCCGCAGGTGGCCCGGCAGGTCTCGGCGCAGCGCGAGGACGACCTCCACCCGCCTGCCGCCAGTTAGGCTCGGCACTCCCCCTCGGCCTCCCGGAGCTCCCGTGGTCCTGCTGCTCGACGTGCTGCTCATCATCACGAGCCTGCTGCTCGTGGTGCTCGTCCTGCTGCACCGCGGCAAGGGCGGTGGTCTGTCGACGCTGTTCGGCGGCGGTGTCTCCAGCTCGCTCGGCGGCAGCGCCGTGGTGGAGAAGAACCTCGACCGGCTGACGATCGTGTGCGGCGTCGTCTGGACCGTCTGCATCATCGCGCTCGGCCTGCTGCTCAAGCAGACCTGACCGGCACTCACACAGAGAAGGAGCTCTTCGTTGGCTGGCGGCAACGCGATCCGAGGCAGCCGGGTAGGTGCCGGGCCGATGGGCGAGGCGGAGCGGGGCGACGCGGCACCGCGTCGCCGGGTGTCCTTCTGGTGCGAGAACGCGCACGAGACCCGCCCGTCGTTCTCGCACGAGGCGGCGGTCCCCGACACGTGGGACTGCCCGCGCTGCGGCTACCCGGCGGGCCAGGACCGCGCCCACCCGCCGGCACCCAGCAAGACCGAGCCGTACAAGACGCACCTGGCGTACGTCCGCGAGCGGCGCAACGCCGAGGACGGCGAGGCGATCCTCGCCGAGGCGCTGGCCAAGCTGCGCAAGCGCTGACGACCGCGGGGGAGGTCAGCTGCCTGCCGGCAGGTGGGCGGCCGCGGCGGCGTCGAGCAGCCACACGGTGCGCTCCCGGCCGCTGACGCCGGCGGCCGGCACCTGCAGCGCCCCCGCGCCGGACAGCGCCAGCGCGACGGCCGGCGCCTTGGCCCCGCCCGCGACGAGGAACGCCACCTCGCGCGCGGCGTTGAGGGCCGGAAAGGCCAGCGACAGGCGCGTGGGCGGGGGCTTCGGGCAGCCGTGCACCGCGACCACCGGGCGTTCGTCGCGGGCGGCGGGCGACTCGGGGAAGACGGACGCCACGTGCCCCTCGGCCCCCATGCCGAGCAGCAGCAGGTCGAACGCGGGCACCGCCACGCCGTCGGGGGCGGCGGCAGCGCGAGCGGCGGCCGCGAGCTCCGCGGCGTAGCGC
>JALYNK010000290.1 GCA_030773235.1 Actinomycetota bacterium
GGACTCCCCGGCGCTCGACAGCACCAGCGCCCGGCGTCCGCCGACCTCCACCGGCCCGTCGACGAAGCGCACCAGCCGGGGGGCGTCGAGCGAGGCGAGCACGGCCGCCTCGTCCGCGAGCCGCCCCGCGGCCGCGTCGTCGAGGGCGCACTTCAGCACCACCGGCAGGTCCCCGCCGGCGGCGAGGTCGCGGACGAGCAGCGCGACGGCCGTCGACCCCTTGCCGAGGCGGCGCAGCACCTCCCAGCGTCCGTCCAGGATCGCGCCGGGGGCGGCGTCCAGCGGGTCGACGGTCTCGTCGGCGTCGGCGAGCTGGGCCCGTACGCCGTCGAGCAGCTCCAGGAAGGCGCGGACGTCCGGGAGCCGGCGGACGACGACGGGGCAGGTGGCCTGCAGCACTAAGTCGCGCAGCCGAGACGGCACCTGCGACAGGTCGGCGGCGAGGTCGAGGCCGCCCTCGGCCGCCAGCCGCTCGCGCAACGCGGTGCGGCTGGGCGCCGGGTGGCGCCCGGACACCAAGTAGTAGGTGATCGCGCCGAGCGCGAAGACGTCGAGGCGCACCCGGTCGGGCGCCTCGGCGACAGACTCCGGCGCGGCGTACGCCTCGGCGGTGCGCCGCGCGTCGTCGGCCCGGCCGAACAGCCCGGCCAGGCGGTGGCCGGCCTCGCTGCCCGCGAGGGCCGTGACGCCGGCGAGCGAGGAGCCACCGTCCGCCGACCCGCCGGGCAGCATGCCGGCGGCGTGCCAGTCGCCGAGCACCACTCGGAGACCGCGGTCGAACTCGCGCACAGCCACCGCGCTCGGCGTGAGGCCGCGGTGGACCACCCGGTGGCGGTGGGCGTACGACAGCGCTTCGGCGACCTGCTGCACGACGTCGAGCCGCGCGGCCACGTCGACGTCGGCGCCGCAGTCGGCCAGCCACAGGTCCAGGCGGCGGAGCCGCTCGTCGTGCGGGAAAACCAGGCCGACGCCGAGTTCGTGCTCCACGAGGTCGAGCGGGCGCAGCAGCCCCTCGTGGTGGAGCCGGCCGAGGATGCGGTACTCGTGCTCGGCGAGTTGCTTGGTGGCGCGCGCATCATCCACCGCCGCGCCAGGCGGCGTGAGGAAGAACCGGATGCGGCGGCGGTCGGTGGTCGCCACCCGGTGGTAGGCCGGCCAGTCCTGGTAGCCCTCGCCGTCCGCCAGCGGCTCGTCGTCGATCACCCAGGAGCCGACCTCGCGCTGGCGGCGCTGCACCAGGCCGATCCGGCTCAGCAGCGTGACCACGACCTGCTCGGTGCGCCGGTCGACGGACCGGCCCGGCTGGCCCGATTCGAGCAGCCGCTCGTCGATGCCCGGCAGACCGCTGCGGGCGGCGTCACCGACCAGGCCGAACAGGTCCTGCTGGCTGGCCACCGGCAACGCGGACCGGAACGACGGGTGGTGGAGGTAGACGCACTCCTGCACGTACGGCAGGGCGTCGCGGACGTCGCGGGGCTGCTGACGCGTCTCGCGCGCCCAGCGCTCCGCCTCGTCCCGCAGCCGGCTGGCGAGCCGTTGCGCCTTGCGCCGGGCGAGCTTCAGCGGCGAGTCCTCCGCCTGGCGCCCGTCGCGGTGCCACGTGAGGTCGTTGCCGCGCAGAACGCCGCTGTAGTACTTGAGCTCGACGAGGTGCAGCCGGCGGTGACCGAGCACGAGCAGGTCGACCTCCGACCACTTGCCGGAGGTGTCGCGGAACTCGACGTTGCTCCATGCGCGGAACGGCGGGGCGTCGGGCAGCAGCGCCCGGATGTGGGCGAGGCCCTCCGCCTCGTGCGCGAACGGGGAGGCGGTCACCTCCACCCAGCGTCCACCGGTCATCGCGGGCGATCCTCGCACCCTCGACCCGCACTCACCTCGTCACGGTGGCACAACCTGTCGTGGCGGAGCGTCATCACGCGGTCCCCGGTCGTGCGGGCCGCGCGCGTGGCCGCAGTCAGCCGCCGGTGGTCAGCGCCTCGTCCGGCGGGCCCAACACAGCCGTCTCCGGGTCGTCGTCGTCGAGTTGGGTGGCCGCGACCTCACCGCCGGGTGGCTCCACCGCCCACCGCTGCAGCGCCCACGCGGCGAGCCGCTCCTGCCTCTCGCGCAGCGTGTCGGGCGTCCAGTCGGACAGCCTGGCGAGCTCCTGCTCCTGCTTCAGCGTCGCCTGCGCGTAGCAGGCTCTGGTCGGCTCTCCCGGCCCGGCGGCACCGCGCTTGTCGGGGAACGGCTTGTTGCTGTACGAGCTGTTGTCCCGCGTGAGGACGAGGTTGCCGAGGACGTCCGTCAGGCGGTCCCGTTCGCGTTTGGTGAAGCGCTCGGTCCAGTACTGGTCCTTCGCCGTCTGCGGCAGGATGTGCTCCACCGTCTTCTCCCGGCGTTCCTTGTCGAAGTACAACCAGTCCGTCTCAGGACGGGCACCGCCGAGCAGATGCAGTTCGTACTCGTACAGGAAGTAGCGCAGCCCGCCCCAGCGGTACCAGTTGTCCTCCATGTCGAGCATCGCCGCGCGCACGGAGTCGTCGTCCGCGTATCCGTGCACCAGGCGGCGCAGCGCCTCGCGCAACTCGGCCGGGCTCATCCGGCGGTTCCACATCTCGTGCGCCAAGCGGTACAGCCTGGTCTGCCCGGCGTCCGCGCGGTAGCCGCGGAAGAGGTACGTGCGCACCGCGAACCTCAGGCAGAGGTCCATGACCTCGCTGTAGGTCTGCCCGTCGCGCGGCAGCAGCTCACAGAGCGCGATCATCATGGGCTGGAAGACCGCGACCGTGCGGGCGCGTGCGAGTTGGGCGTGCACCGCCCGCGCGATAGTCGCCTGCTCGCCGAACTGGCCGAACGCCTGCACGTCCGGGCGTAGCGAGTCGGCGAAGCTCTGCGCGGCCCGCTTGAGGCTGTCCACGTACGCCCCGACCTCGTCGACGAGCAGGTCCGGTGCGTCGACGTAGCGGTTGCGGTCGAAGTGTCGCTTGACCGAGGGCGTGCCCTTCCACCGCACCGGAACGGGGTCGACGGCGGCGAGCCAGTGCGCGCGCAAGAACTGGTCCTCGCCGGTGCTGGACACCGCCGCCACCTCGAGCAGGTACCGGTAGACGTCGCTCCACGCGTCGTTGATGCGCGCCGCCAGTCCCTGTCGGCGACCGCCCGGCAGCCTCGCCGACAGGAAGAGCAGGTAGTTCTTGACCTTCTCCAGCTCCGTGAGGG
>JALYNK010000291.1 GCA_030773235.1 Actinomycetota bacterium
GCCTCCAGCTCACGGCTGAGCGCGGCCAGTTCCGCGCTGACCGGTGCGGCCGGCACGCTGACCGGGTCTCCGCTGCCGATCGCGCGGGCCGCCTGGTGCAGGGCGCGGCTGCCGGTGGCCAGCGAGTGGCCGAGCATGAGCGCCGCCCCCAGGGAGACCGTGCCCGCTGTCCCGGCCACGATGAGCATCACCACGAGGTCGTGCGCGGAGAAGAACATCACCGCGGCCGCGCCGACGGTGCCGGCGAGCACGGCGAGCACCGGAATCGTGGCGACGACCAGCAGGGACAGCGGCAGGGAGCGCCGGCGCAGTCGGCGCAGCAGCACCTGACCGAGCACGCCGACGATCAGCGAGCAGCCGCCGGCGATCGCCGCGATCAGCGGAGCGTCGCGCAGCGCCTCCCGCATGCCGTCCTGCATCGCCCGTCGCGCTTCAGGCCGAGGGGTCGAGCCGGTAGCCGGTGCCCCAGACCGTTCTGATCAGGCGCGGAGCCGTCGGGTTGTCCTCGATCTTCTCCCGCAGCCGCCGCACGTGCACCGTCACGGTGGACTGGTCCCCGAACGACCAGCCCCACACCCGCTGCATCAGCTCGCTGCGGGTGAGCGCCTCCCCAGGGTGAGCCAGCAGAAAGGCGAGCAGATCGAACTCGCGGCTGGTCAGCGACAGCTCCTCGCCGTTCTTGCTGGCCCGGTGCGCGGCGACGTCGAGCTCGACGCCGCCGCCGCGCAGCGTGCGCTGCTCCTGCAGCCCGCGCACGCTCGCGCCGCGGGTGCGACGCAGCACCGATCCCACCCGCAGCACCAGCTCACGAGGGCTGAACGGCTTGCTGACGTAGTCATCGGCGCCGACCTCCAGCCCCACCACCCGCTCGTTCTCCTCACCCAGCGCGGTCAGCATGATCACCGGAATCGGGCCACGGCGGCGCAGCCGCCGGCACACCTCCAGCCCGTCGATCCCGGGCAGCATGAGGTCGAGGACCACCAGGTCGGGCAACTCAGGCGTTGCCGCGGCCAGCGCGGCATGACCGTCAGCGGCGCAGTCCACCTGGAACCCCGCTCGCCGCAGATAGCTGCTGACCACCTCCGCGACGGTCGGATCGTCCTCCACGACTAGGACCCGGGCCACGCCAGCAGCCTAGAAGCGCACCGCTGCCCATGCCCGTCGCGCTCACCACTGTTCTCACTTCGTAAGTGGTCCCGCGGCCACCGGGGCGACCGGACTCCTTCAAGGCGCGCCTCCGGGTCGACCGGCGGTGCGGGCGAGGGCCGCCGAGGCCTGTAGTCGTGGTGGCTGCACCGGCATAGGTAGCGGGCGCCGAACCGCCGGCCGAATCTCGCAGCCGCGTGAGGATCAGCGGCGACTCTGGGCTGAGGAGCTGCCGGACGTCTGCTGTTGGGCGAGCGGCTGCAGCACGGGAAGAGCGCGGTCCCGGAACGTGGTGGTGAGCCCGCCGTTGCGCGGGCCGTCGCGCAGGATGCCCGTGAGAGCGCGCGCCTCGAAGGTGCGGCGGTAGACGGTAAGTGTCTCCAGACTCTGGAGTCGGCTGAGAACGGTGCGTCCGTCCGGCCCGGCCGCGCGCGGGTCGCGCCGCAGTTCGGCGATGAGCGCGTCGAGCTTCCGCAGCGGCTCTGGCCGTGCGAGCGGTTTCAGGACCGGATCGGCGGCCCGGCCGACGGCGGGAACGAGCGCGCCCGTGCCGACGCCCTTGCGGATGAAGGTCAGTGTCGCCGCGGCGGCGGGCGGGACGTTCTTGCTCCCGGTGCGGTGGTCCAGGGCGTACAGGCGCCTGGTGAGTTCGTCGCCGGCAGAGCCCAACGCGGAGGGGTCGTGCAGAGCGAGCCGGACCAGGGCGACCAGGTCCGGGGGCGCGGTCACCCGGTCCAGGACCTGTGAGGTGCGCCGGCCGAGCTGAGCGTCCAGCCGGCCGGCTCGCACCGCTGCACGCACGTTCTCGTTCAGCGCGATGGCCCTGTTGTCCTGAGCCGCGCCCTCCAGCCGCGCCGCCTCGCGCAACCGCTTCAGCACCTTGCGAGCGTCCTGCCCGGCGGTGGGCCGATCGCCGGTGCTCTGCGCTTTCAGCGCCGCGATCAGATTCTGCAGGTCCTGCTCGGTGGTGACGGGCCGAGGAACCTCGGTGGTTGCGTCGGGACCAGGGCTCGTCACGCTCCGGCGTGGTCCGCTGCTGGCCGGGGGGGTGCTGGGTACGTCCGTTCCCTGTTGGCCGGGCGTCGCCGCGCTCGGGCTCGGTCCGCCGGCGGCCGGAGGGGTGCTGGGTGCGGCGGTCGCGGCGCGGGGTGCGCGGTCCGCCACATCGCTGCTGGTGTACGCGGCGGCCGCGCCCGCAAGCAGTACCAGGCCTGCGGCACTGCCGACGAGCGCCCGGTGCACCCAGCGGTCGCGCGCCGGCTCCTCAGGTGCTTGGCGGGAAGGGCGCGCCGGCAGTGAGGAGCTCCGGTCGGCCTCGCCGGAAGATCCGGTGGCGGTCGCGGGCGGCCTCGCGGAGGGTGCGGGGACGGCAGGTACGCCAGCTGGACGCGCCGGCGCGACGGCAGACTCCCCGCGCTCTGGGGTTCGACATCCCTCCAGGATGTCGCTCCCCGTCGACTTGGGCGCGACCTGGCGCTGCGCCTCCCGCAACTCGGCCTGCAGCGATCGCAGGTCCGGATACGGCTGCTGCCGCCGCAGGGCCTTACGCAGCGCGGTTGCCGGCTCGCCTGGCGGCAGCAGCCGGCTCAGCAGCAGCGCGATCTGCTCCACGTCGCGGTCGTCGTCGTCCTGCTCGGGCGTCAGCGGATCTAGGCAGTAGGGTGCGGCGGGCAGAACCTGGACGTGCCCGGCGCCGTCCAGCGCCAGGTGTTCCGGGAGCAGCCCGAACGGCGCCAGCCCCGCCGCGCGCAGCGCAAGGGCCCCGTCGACGGCGTTCAGCGCGATCTGTACGGCGAGGTCGGGCTGGACCGGCTTGCCAGCCAGTTGATCGGCCAGGGTGCCGCGGCCGCTGCGCGGCAGCACGAGCCAGGCGGCGCCGTCCTGCTCACCAGCGTCCAGCACCCGCACCACCGAGGGGACGGACAGCCCGGCGGCCCGTCGGACTAGCCGCAGCAACCGGGCCCGCTCCAGCGGCGCGGTCGGGGTCTGCAGACGCACCACGTCGACGTCGACCTCGAACAGATGGTCCCGCGCAGGCACCGGGCGGCCGGCGG
>JALYNK010000292.1 GCA_030773235.1 Actinomycetota bacterium
GACCGGCTGAGGCGGGCGAGCGCCACCTCGACAGCGCTGCCCGGGTACTCCCGGCGGCCGGTGAGGCACTCCAGCAGGACCAGGCCGAGGCTGTAGACGTCGCTCGGCGGGCCGACCCCGCTGCCGGTGACCTGCTCCGGCGACAGGTACGACGCCGTGCCGACGGTGAGGCCGGTGGCGGTGACGCGGGCGGCGTCGACGAGCCGCGCGATGCCGAAGTCGGTGAGCCGGACCCGCCCGTCGCGGCCGAGCAGCACGTTGGCGGGCTTGACGTCGCGGTGCACCAGCCCCTGCCCGTGCACGTACGCCAGCGCTTCGGCGAGCACGCGTCCGATCTCCGCGGTCCGGTGCGGGTCGAGCGGCCCGCGGGCGATGGCGTCGGCCAGCGTCTCGCCGACGACGAGCTCCATGACGACCCACGGGCGCCCGCTGTCGTCGGTGCCGGCGTCGTACACCGGCACGAGGCCGGGGTGGCTCAGCCGGGCGAGCAGCCTCGCCTCGTCGCGGACGCGCGCGGTGTCCTCGCCGGCGCTGGCGGTGACGAGCTTGAGGGCGACCGGGCGCTCGAGCGCCTCGTCCAGCGCGCTCCACACCTCGGCGGAGCCGCCACGGCCGACGAGCGCGTCGAGCCGGTAGCGGCCGCCGACGCGTACGCCGGGCCGGCCCGCCGACAGCGCCGTCCCGTCCGTCACCTCGTCCTCTCCCGCCCGGTGCGCCGTCCGGCGTCGACCCGTCGGACGCTCTACCCGGGCTCCCCCCGCCGACGCGTGGCGCCCGGGTGACGGTCAGCCCGTGAGCGCGCCCGCGCCACGCTCGGCCAGGTCGCGGGCCACGAGCTCCGCGATCTGGACGGCGTTCAGCGCAGCGCCCTTGCGCAGGTTGTCGTTGCTCACGAACAGCGCCAGCCCGCGCTCGCCGTCCTGCCGCAGCCGTCCGACGTACGACGGGTCGCGGCCGGCCGCCTCGAGCGGCGTCGGCACGTCGGACAGCGCGACGCCCGGTGCGTCCCGGAGCAGCTCGAGCGCGCGCTCGACCGACAGCGGCCGGGCGAACTCGACGTTGAGCGACAGCGAGTGGCCGGTGTAGACGGGCACGCGCACGCACGTGCCGGACACCCGCAGGTCGGGGATGTCCAGGATCTTGCGGCTCTCGTTGAGGAGCTTGCGCTCCTCGTCGGTCTCGCCGGAGCCGTCCTCGAGGAGGTTGCCGGCCAGCGGCAGCACGTTGAAGGCGATCGGGCGCACGTACTTCTCCGGCGCCGGGAACTCCACCGCCGCGCCGTCGTGCGCCAGCCGCGGGCCCTGGTCGCCGACGGCCCGCACCTGGGTGTCGAGCTCCTCGACGCCGGCGAGGCCGCTGCCCGACACCGCCTGGTAGGTGCTCGCGACGATGCGCACGAGCCCCGCCTCGTCGTGCAGCGGCTTGAGGACCGGCATCGCCGCCATGGTCGTGCAGTTCGGGTTGGCGATGATCCCCTTGCGGGCCTCGCGCGCCGCCTGCGGGTTGACCTCGCTCACCACCAGCGGGACGTCGGGGTCCATGCGCCAGGCGGAGGAGTTGTCGATGACGACGGCGCCGGCCTCGGCGAACCGCGGAGCGAGGCGCTTCGACGTGCCGCCGCCGGCAGAGAAGATCACGAGGTCCAGGCCGGACGGGTCGGCGGTCTCGGCGTCCTCGACGACGATCTCGGTGCCGCCGAACGGGACGGTGCGGCCCGCCGAGCGCGCCGACGCGAACAGGCGCAGCTCGGCGACGGGCAGCTCCCGCTCGGCGAGCAGCTCCAGGACGACGCCGCCGACCTGTCCGGTCGCACCGACGACGCCGACCCGCAGGCCGGGGCCGGCCCCGGCCTCCGCAGGAGCACGCGGGCTGGTCACTGCGGTCATCGTCCGGTCCCCCCGTAGACGGTGGCGCCCTCGCCCTCCGGGGCGCCGAGGTCGAAGGCCTCGTGCACGGCCTGCACGGCGTTCGGCACGTCGGTGTCGCGGCACACCACAGAGATGCGGATCTCCGACGTCGAGATCGCCTCGGCGTTGATGCCGGTGCCGGCGAGCGCCTCGAAGAACGTCGCGGTGACACCGGGGTGGCTGCGCATCCCGGCACCGACGAGCGACACCTTGCCGATGTGCTCGTCGGACAGCAGCTGCTGGAAGCCGACCTGGGACTGCAGGCGGGACAGCGCGCTCATCGCCGTCGTGAGATCGCTCTTCGGCAGGGTGAACGAGATGTCCGTGCGGTCCGTGGCGCCCGAGACGTTCTGGACGATCATGTCGATGTTGACCTCTGCGTCGGCGACCGTCCGGAAGATGGCCGCGGCCTCACCCGGCTTGTCGGGCACGCCCACCACGGTGATGCGCGCCTCCGACAGGTCGTGCGCGACTCCGCTGATGATCGCCTGCTCCACGAGGGCGTCTCCTGAGGTGATCTCGGTGCCGGGCTTCTGCGAGAACGACGAGCGCACCACCAGGCGCACGCCGTAGCGGCGGGCGTACTCGACGCAGCGCAGGTGCAGGATCTTGGCGCCGGCCGCTGCGAGCTCGAGCATCTCCTCGTACGACAGCCGCGAGAGCTGGCGCGCGGACGGGACGATGCGCGGATCGGCGGAGAACACGCCGTCGACGTCGGTGTAGATCTCGCAGGTATCGGCGCCGAGCGCCGCGGCGAGCGCGACGGCCGTGGTGTCGGACCCGCCGCGACCGAGCGTGGTGATGTCCTTGGTGTCCTGGCTGACGCCCTGGAAGCCCGCGACGATCGCGACGTGGCCCTCGGCCAGGGCGTCGGAGATCCGGCCGGGCGTCACGTCGATGATGCGTGCCTTGCCGTGCACGGAGTCGGTGATGACGCCGGCCTGGCTGCCGGTGAAGGACTGCGCGGACAGCCCCAGCGAGCCGATGGCCATGGCGAGCAGGGCCATCGAGATGCGCTCGCCGGAGGTGAGCAGCATGTCCAGCTCGCGGCCGGGCGGGAGCGGCGACACCTGCTGCGCGAGGTCGAGGAGCTCGTCGGTCGTGTCGCCCATCGCGCTCACGACGACGCAGACGTCGTGGCCGGCCTTCCTGGTGGCGACGATGCGCTCAGCGACCCGCTTGATGCGCTCGGCGTCCGCGACGGAGGAGCCACCGTACTTCTGCACGACCAGGCCCATGGCGGCGCAGCCTACCGGCGGAGGCCCGTCCCCCCCCC
>JALYNK010000293.1 GCA_030773235.1 Actinomycetota bacterium
CCACAGCGACGACGTCTGCCGGTCGTACATGACGAGGTCGGACTGGTACAGCCGGCCGGACGTGCCGAAGGTGAGGAGACGGTCGCCGAGGCGCCGGTCGAAGGCCAGCGCGGACGTGCACAGCGGGCAGTACGTCACCGAGACCGGGCGTCCGCCGACGGTGTCGTTGACGATCTCGTGCCACACCATGATCTGCACCGGATAGGCGCGGTGCTCGTCCCCCACGCTGAGAGCGACGACGGCCTCCTCGTCGTGGAGCCAGGGCACGGCGTCGGCCGGGAGGAACCGCGGCGCGTCCACCGGCGGGATGCCGTCGGGAGGCGGGCCTCCGGGCACCACGCGCGCGGGGTCGACGAGCGGGGCGGGCAGCCGCGGGTCGTCCAGAGGCAGCTTCAGTGCGGAGGGCAGCTGCTCGGGTTCGGACTGCTCCACCGGCTCTCTCACGATGGAGTCCGCGGCCGAGGGCCCACGCGCCGGTGAGCTGCCGGCGTCCCCGGGCGCGCAGGAGGTCAGGACGACAGCCGTCAGGACGGCGAGCGCAGCCGACCGGGCCGCCCGGGCGCGGCTCACGCCGCGCCACCCCGACCGGACCCCGCAGGCGCAGGGGCAGGCAGCCGAGTTCTCGGGGCCCGTGACCGCCGGCGCCGGAGGACCGCGGCCGTGACGACGAGGGCGAGGACGGCGAGGGCGAGAACGGCGAGCACAGGCGCCCCGAGACCGGCCACCGCGCGCGCCAGTGCGGACTGCGCCCGGATCGCGGCGTCGACGACCGGGTCGTCCGTAGAGCCGCCAGCCAGCACGCGCAGCTCGAACCAGCCGTACCAGGCCGCGTACGCCCCGGCGAGCACGAGCAGGCCGCCACTCACCCGCCCGATGAAGGGCGCGGTCCGCCGCAGCCCGGCGCTCAGACCCGAGGAGGCGGTCGCGGACGCGAGCGCCAGCACGCCGACGACGGCACCCATCCCGGCCGCGTACGCCAGATAGGCCGACACCACGGTCGTCCAGCCCCCGACGCCGACGGCCCCCGCCGTCACCGCGAGAAAGGGAGCCGCAGTGCAGGACAGCGAGGCCAGCGCGAAGGTGGCCCCGTAGCCGACGTAGGAGCTCCAGGTCGTCCCGGGTGCTCTGCCCCGGCGGGTGAGCAGCGGCAGCACCAGCGACCTGCCCGCGAGCAGCCACAGGCCGAGCCCGACCAGCGCCGCGCCGACGACCACCGTCACCACCGGCAGGTACCGCTGCACCGACACCGCGAACGGCGCCACCAGCAGGCCGAACATGCCGAACACGGCCACGAAGCCGGTCGTCATCCCGCTGGTGAACCGGCCGGCGCGTCCGATCGCCACCAGCTGCGTCGCCGCCCCCGCATCCGCGGGCGCGGCCACCAGCAGCGCCAGGTAGGCCGGCAGGAGCGCGAAGCCGCACGGGTTGAACGCCGCGACGCCGCCGGCCACCACGGCCAGGGTCAGGAGCGCGGGATCCACGGCGAGCCGCCGGTCAGCCGGTCGACAGGGCCACAGCCCTGTCCCGGAGCTGCTCGCCGCCCAGCGCACCGGCGAACAGCTCGGTGGAACCGTCCGGCGCGACGAAGGCGAACGCCGGCTGGCTCACCACCGAAAAGCGCTGCCACAGGGCGCCGTCATCGTCGACGAGGTGCTTCAGCTGCCCGGTGCCGGTGTCGTCCACGAACGACTGCATGTCGGCGACCGGCCCCCGGCCCGGCACGCCGAGGAAGGTGACGTCGCCCTCGAGCTCGGCGGCCACCGCGGCGACGTCCGGCGCCTCCGCGCGACAGATCGTGCACCACGGCGCCCAGAACCACAGCACGACCGGCGAGCCTGACAGGGTCGAGACGTCGAGCTCGGGACCGGCCAGCGTGGTCGCGGTGAAGTCCAGCGGTCGCTCGTCGGGCGACTGCGCCACGTCGGCGTTCCGGGACGACGCGGCGCTCCTGGGGGGCTCGGCGCCCGCCGCGCACGCACCCGTCGCCAGGACGACGGCGAGCAGCAGGGGTGCCGCACGGAGCCGGGCGTGGGCGCTCAGGTGCGCGCCGATCGCGACAGCGCGACGACCACGGCGCCGAGGACGACACCGAACACGAGGTGGCCGTACAGGCTCTGCAGGGCCATGGCGTCGACGTTGAACAGCGGCATGCCCATCTTCGCGGGCATCAGCAGCAGCGGGCCGATGACCCACAGCGCGGCGCCGTAGACCAGCCCCGCCAGGAGACCGGACCCCCAAGCGGTCACCCGCGGCGCGACCAGGCCGCCGTAGACGGCTCCGAACAGCGCCGAGATGGCGAGGTGCAGCGCCCAGCCGACGGCGACGGACTCGGAGCCGACGAGCATCGCGACCATGCCCATCATGCCCATCATCTGCATCATCAGGCCGAAGACGACCCCGCCGGCGAGCCCTCCGGCGATCCCGTGGACCACGCCCTGCTGCGCGGTCGTCCTGTCCTGGCGTGTGGTCGCCGTGGCGGTCATGAGCCGTCCTCCTCCGTCGGGGTCCGGACGGTGGCGTGCACGCCACCGATCACAGCGTGCTCCCGCTGTCCCTACGGCGGACTCCGACCGTCACCTGTGTTGCCGACTCCGCGACGCAGGGCAGGCTGCGGCTGTGCCGATCGAGGGACCACCGGCGCGACAGGTGAGGGGGCGCTGGATCAGCGCTGCGTCGGCCGAGCGCAACCTCGGGCTGCTGCGGCCGCGAGAGCTGGCGCAGCTCCGGCGAGTCGGTCGCGCGAGGTGGGTCGACGCAGGCACGGTCGTCGCAGCCTCCGGCTCACCGGTGACGCAGGTGCAGATCATCAGCGAAGGCGAGCTCGAACTGCGGGCACGTCTCGACGAGGGCCGCGTGACGATGGCCGTGGTGCGCGCCGGTGGGGTCATCGCCGACATCCCGCTGCTGCTGCACGCTCCGATGCCGTTCGACGCGATCGCCAGCCGAGACACCGAACTCATCGCGCTGTCCCGCCAGCGGTGGACCGAGCTGCTCACCGGATCACCCGACCTGGCACTGCGCTGGATGACCTCAATCGCCCGCCGCCTGGATGACGACCGCCGCCGCCTCGTCGTGGTGACCTCCAAGCCGCTGATCGCGCAGGTCGCCTACCTCCTGCTCGACCTCGCCGAGAACGACCCTGTCGACCAGGCCGTCGTCACGCTGAGCCACAC
>JALYNK010000294.1 GCA_030773235.1 Actinomycetota bacterium
GGTCGAGCAGCAGCGCGGCCGCGCCGTCGTCGATCGCGGCGCGGCAGGCGAGCGGCGCCGCGAGCGGGAGCGGCCGGACCCCGCTGCGCCAGCGCGCGACCTCGTGCCCGTCGAGGAAGGCCGGGAGCGCTCGGGCTCCCGACGAGGCCTGCAGCGTGACGAGCGAGATCTGTGCCTCGGACTCCTCGCGCAGACCGGTGCCCGACGTCCGGGTGCGCAGGGCCTCGGCGGACAGCACGAGGAAGACGCGGGCGCCGGCCAGCGCGGTGTGCACGCGCGCCTGGGCCGCCGCGCTGCCGTCGTACGCGGCGAGGGCGCTCGCCAGCCGGGGGTCGGCGCGCCCGTCGTCACCGCCGGAGGTCACGCCTCACCCGCCTCCCGCGGAGCCGGACGGCGCGAGGTGCGCATCAGCTCGCGCAGCCCGAGGACGCCGCGCACCGCGTACTCGCCGTCGTTGGCCTGCAGCGCGAGCAGCGCGAGGGTCTCGTCGTCGTGCAGCTCCAGGTGCGCCCACGGCTGGCCGTCGTCCAGGCGCACGTCGCGGACCACCTGCCAGGGCACGAACTTCTCGCCGAACACGTTGCGGATCCGCATCCCGGTGGCGTCGCCGGTCACCCGGGCCCGGGTGAACGACAGCACCGCGGAGGCCAGCAGCAGGCCGAACGCGATCATCGCGATCTGGTCGGCCACGCCGAACGCGTCTCCGCCGGCGGCCGAGCGCAGCGTGACCCCGATGACGGTGAAGACGACGACGACCAGGGCCGCCACGCCCCGGCACACCCGGGTGAGGCGGCGGGGCCGGTAGGACACGGTCACGCGGCCGCTCCGGCGGGTTCGGGCGCCTGGCTCGCCGTCCGGCGCGGCCCCCGGCCGCTCACGGCGACCGCGACGAGGGTCAGCAGCGCGCCGACGACGGTGGTCGCCCGCAGCCCCGCGCCGTCCACCGGGGCCAGCAGGTCGATGAGCACGGCACCGAGCAGCTGCCCGGCGACGACGGCGAGACCGAGCCGGAGCACGCCGAGGACGCGGACGACCACGGCGGCCATCGCGACGAACCCGGCGCCGAGGACGCCGCCCAGGTACAGGTGGGCGTCCTGCGCGCCGGGCCAATCCGGGGCGGGCGGCGGTCCGACGACGGCCGCGAGCAGGACCGCGGCGACGAGCGCCGCCGTGCCGACGGCGAAGTTCACCAGCGTCGCGACGGCGGCGTTCCCGGTGGTGGCGCGCACCCGGCCGTTGACCGCCTGCTGCGCCGCGACGAGCAGGCCGGCGAGCACGACGAGCGGGAGGAGCACGGGGTCGACCGTTCCCGCCCCCCGGCCCAGCACGCCCACGGCGACCGCTGCCAGGCACAGCGCGGCGCCGGCGGCCCGCTCACCGGTCACCGGTCGCCGGCCGCCGGGTGCCAGCCCCAGCCGGTCCACGAGCAGCCCGCCCCCGGTCTGCCCCGCGACGAGCCCGACGGTGAGCAGGGCGACACCGATCCGGGGGGTGGCGGCGGCGCCGACGGCGACGAGCGTGGCGCCGGCCAGCCCGCCGAGGCGCTGCCAGAGCGGTACGCGGTGCACCTGCCGCCAGGCCCGCCGAGCCGCCGGGCGCACCAGCACCGCCGCGGCCACGCAGACCAGCCCGACGGCGAAGCTCACGAGCGCGGCGAGCAGCGCGCTCCCCAGCGTCTGGCCGAGCGCGCCGTTGAGCCGCTGCTGCACGGCGACCAGCGCCCCCGACAGCCCGGCGGCGGCGAGGGCGAGCCCGGTCCCGGTCGTCCGCGCGGTCTCGGGCAGGTGCACGAGCAGCTACTCGACGATCTTGCTGATGGGCAGCTCGAGGATGTCGCGCGCGCCGGCGGCGCGCAGCGCCGGGATGAGCTCGTTGACGCCGAGCTTCGGCACGACGGTCTCGAGCGCGCGCGCGTCACCCGTGGCGAGGTGCATGACGGTCGGCGAGCTCATGGCCGGCAGGACCTGCAGCACCGCGTCGAGCCGGTCGCTGTCGACGTTGAGCTTGAGCAGCACGTGCCCGCGGGCGCGCAGCGCCCCCTGCAGCAGCAGGACGAGGTCGTCCATGGCGGCCCGCTTCTCGGGGTCGGCGTACGCCTCGCGGTTGGCGAGCAGCTCGGTGCGGCTGGTGAGCAGCGTGGCGATGACCTTGAGCCCGGCCTTGCGCAGCGACGAGCCGGTCTCGGTGAGGTCGACGATCGCGTCGACGATGTCCGGGATCTTCGCCTCGGTCGCGCCGTGCGAGGTGAAGACCTTCGCCTTGACGCCGTTCTCCTCGAGAAACCGGCGCGTGGTCTCCGGCATCTCGGTGGAGATCCGCACGCCGTCGGGGAGGTCGGTGACCGACTCCCACGGCGACTCCTTGGGCACGGCCAGGACGACCTTGACGACCGCCTCGCCGGCCCGTCCGCCGCCGATCTCGCCGAGGCTGACGACGTCCGCGCCCGTCTCGGTCACCCAGTCGCGGCCGCTGATGCCGAGGTCGAAGATGCCCTGCTCGACATACGTGGGGATCTCCTGCGGGCGCAGGAAGCGGACCTTGGCGATGCGCGGGTCGGCGACCCGGGCGTGGTAGTCGCGGTCGGAGCCGCGGACGACGGCGAGATCGGCGGCGCTGAACAGTTCGAGGGACTGCTTCTCGAGACTGCCCTTGGGCAGACAGACGGCGAGCACGGCGGAGCGTTCCTCCAGGCGGAGCGGGGTGGGGTTCAGCGGAGGCTGCGGCGCAGCCCGGCCAACGTGCAGGCGGTGTCGAGCGCGGCGAGCACGGCCTCGCGGCCCTTGTCCTCGGCCGCGCCGGGCAGGCCTGAGCGGTCGCGGGCCTGCTGCTCGGTGTCGCAGGTGAGGACGCCGTTGCCCACCGGGGTGCGCTCGTCGAGCGCGACCCGGGTGAGACCGGCGGTGACGGCGTCGCAGACGTACTCGAAGTGCGGCGTGCCGCCCCGGACGACGACGCCGAGCGCGACGACGGCGTCGTGGCCGCCGGCGAGCTCCTGCGCCACGACGGGCAGCTCGACGGCGCCCGCCACCCGGACGACGGTGGGGTCGCCCGCGCCGCACTCGGCGGCGGTGCGCAGGGCGGAGTCGAGCAGCGCCCCGGTGATCTCGGCGTGCCAGCGGGTGGCGACGACCGCGAGCCGCAGCCCGCCGGCGTCGAC
>JALYNK010000295.1 GCA_030773235.1 Actinomycetota bacterium
TGCTCGACGCGCAGCTGCCGCGCCTGGCCGCGCTCGGCGTCGCGCCCGCGGTCGTCACCCTCACCGTCGGCGGCAACGACGTGCTCCAGGCGTACGGCGACAGCGCGGCGGCGCTCGGGGTGGCGCGCACCGTGCGCACCCGCGTCGACGAGGCGCTCGGCAGGCTCACCGCGCTCGCGCCCGGTGCCCAGGTCGTCGTCGGGACCGTGTACGACCCCAGCGACGGCACGGGCGACGCAGCGCGCGTCGGCCTGCCGCCCTGGCCGGACGTGCCCCGCGTGCTCGCCGAGCTCAACGCGGCCCTGAGCGAGGTCGCCCGGCAGCACGGCGCGCGGGTCGCCCCGGTCGCGGAGCGGTTCCTCGGGCACGGCCTGGCCCGCGGCGACCCGTCGCAGCCCGCGCCGCGCCCGGCCGACCGCGAGCTCTGGTACTGCCTCGTGATCGAGCCGAACGCCTGGGGCGCGAGCGGCGTGCGCGCGGCGTTCTGGGACGCGCTGGACCGCGACCTGCTGGTGCGGGACCGGCTGGGCTAGAAGGCGCTGTCGCCCCGGCCCGGCTGCACCTGCTGAGGGGGCGCGGTGTCGGACGGGGAGAGCGGGTCCGACTCCGACGCGGGGCCGGTGTCGGGCACGTCCGTCCCCGGCTGGGCGGCCGGCGGCGGAGGCACCGGGTCACCTGCCTTGTCGTGCCCGACCAGCGCGGCGGGGATGCCCGCGGGCCCCTCGTCGGTGCCGGTGGACCCGCCGTCGAGCAGCTGCTGGCTGCCGTCGACGAGCGTCGACTCCTGAGCCTGGGTGGACGCGCCGGACGGGTCCTCGGGACCCGGATTCGTGATCTCGGTCATGCCGTCCGCCTACCCACACGGACGCCGCCTGCCCCTGCCGTCCGGTGCCACCGCCCGCAGCGCCACGCCTCCCGCTCCCGACCGGGCTGCGGGAGCGCGAGAAGATGCGGACGTGCGGGACGAGGGCGCGCTGTCGCTGGTGTCGACGGAGCTGCTGGAGCAGCTGGGCGACGCCGTGACGGTGATCGACCACGACTGGCGCTACACCTACGTCTCCCGGGGCGCCGCGGCGGTCATCGGCGAGCCGGTGGAGGAGCTGGTCGGCCGAGCCGTCTGGGACGTGTTCCCGCAGGTGGTGGGCACCGAGGAGCACGCCGCCGCGCTCCGGGCGATGAGCGAGCGCACCGCCGTGAAGATCGTGTGGTTCTTCGACCGGGTGGGCCGCTGGTTCGAGCAGCACGCCATCCCCGTGCCCGCCGGCCTCGTCGTCGTCGTGGACGACGTGACCGACCGGGAGGAGGACGCCCGGCGCGCCGACCAGCTGCTCGCGCTCGGGCAGGCGTTCGCGGAGGTCCTGACCGTCGACGAGGTCACCGCGGTGACGCAGGCGCAGGTGCTGCCCCTGCTGGGCGCCGCCGGCGGCGCGCTGGTGCTGGTCGACGAGGCCTCGGCCTGCTGCCGCTCCACGGGGTGGAGCGGGGTGAGCGACGGCTTCGCACAACGCTGGGCCCGGTACCCGATGGAGCCGGCGACCCCCGCCGTGGACGCGTACCGCAGCGGGCAGCCGGTCGTGCTGGAGAGCCTGGCCGAGGCGCGCGAGCGGTACCCGCACCTGGCCGACGACCTCGTCCGCATCGGCCGGCACACGGTGGTCGCCTTTCCGCTGGTCGCCGGCGGGCGGCGGCTGGGCGCGCTCGGCGCGAACTTCACCGACCGCACGCTCACGCCGCGCGAGCGCAGCTTCCTCGCCACGGTGGCCGCGATGTGCGCGCAGGCCCTGGTGCGCGCCCAGCAGTTCGACGCGGAGAAGCGCAGCGTCGACGCGCTGCAGCGCCACCTGCTGCCGCGCTCGCTGCCGGTCGTGCCCGGTGTCGAGATCGCCGTCCGCTACGCCTCCAGCGAGGCCGGTGTGGACATCGGCGGGGACTGGTTCGACGTCGTCCCGCTGTCCGGCGAGGCGGTCGGCCTGGTGATCGGCGACGTCGAGGGCCACGACGTCGAGGCGGCCGCCCTGATGGGCCTGGTACGCAGCGCCATGCGGGCGTACGCCCTCGAGGGGCACCCGCCCGCGCTGATCCTGGACCGCACCAACGCGTACCTGAGCGGCCTGCACGCCGAGCGCCTGGTGACCGCCGCCTACGTGCAGGTGCACCCGGCGGAGCGGCTGGTCGTGGCTGCCAGCGCCGGGCACCCTGCGCCGATGACCGTCGCGCCGGGTGGCCCGGTGCAGACCCTGCCCGTGGACACCGGGCCTCCGCTCGGCGCCGTGCCCAGCTCGCTGAGCTGGCCGGAGACCACGAGCACGGTGGCGGCCGGCTCGACCCTGGTCGCCTTCACGGACGGGCTCGTGGAGGAGCGCGGCGCCGATCTCGACGTGGGTCTCGAGCGCGTCCGGCGCGCCCTGCTGCGCAGCGCGTCCGAGGGCGTCGAGCAGATCGCGGCCGACCTGCTGGCCGCGCGCCCGGCCGGGAACCGCGACGACATCGCCGTGCTCGTGGCGCACCTGACCGCACCCGCTCTCGACCCCTCCCAGCGGCACGTGCGCCGGCTGCTGCCGCCCACGCCGGCGTCGGTCTTCATCGCCCGCCGGTTCGTGACCCAGGTCCTGCACCTGTGGGCCGTGCCCGACGACACTCTCGCCGGCGTGCAGCTCGTGGTCAGCGAGCTGGTGACCAACGCCGCGCGGCACAGCGAGGACGTCATCGAGATCCGCCTGCGGCACTCCGGCGCGGTGCTCCGGGTCGACGTCCTGGACTCCAGCCACCGGATGCCCCGCACCGACCGTCACGACGACGTCGACGACGAGGCCACCAGCGGCCGCGGACTGCTGCTCGTCGACGCCGTCACCGACCGGTGGGGCGTGGACAGCGCCGGCCTCGGCAAGACCGTGTGGTGCGAGTTCGACGTCGACGCGATCGTCGTCGGCGAGGGGGCGGCCGCTCCCCGCTGAACCCGACCGGCAGGGAGGCCTCGTGGGAGCACTGCCGTACGCCGATCGCGCAGAGGCGGGCCGCGCGCTCGCTGAGCGCCTGGCCCGGGAGGGGCCGTACGCCGACCCGGTGGTGCTCGGGCTGCCCCGCGGCGGTGTCCCGGTGGCGGCGCCGGTCGCCGCCGCGCTCGGCGCGCCGCTCGACGTCGCGG
>JALYNK010000296.1 GCA_030773235.1 Actinomycetota bacterium
GGGCGCACCGAGCTGGAGCGCCGCCGGCTGCTGCGCCAGCGGCATCTGCCGGTGGCCCAGCAGACGGCCTGAAGGACCGGTCTGAGGGCACGTCCCGCTGCGTAGGCTCCGGCCATGCAGACCTGGGAGTACCTCACTGCACCGCTGCTCGTGCACGCCACCAAGCAGATCCTCGACAACTTCGGTGCCGACGGCTGGGAGCTGGTCCAGGTGGTCCCCGGGCCGGCGGGCGGCGACCAGCTCGTCGCGTACTTCAAGCGGCCGCGGGCGTGAGCACGCCGGCGGGCCGCGCACGCGCCCGACTGGCGGAGCTCGGCCTGGAGCTGCCGGCCGTCGTGCCGCCGGTCGGGGCGTACGTGCCCGCGGTGCGCACGGGCGACCTGGTCCTCACCTCCGGGCAGCTGCCCCTGGTCGCCGGCGAGCTCGGCGCCGTCGGCAAGGTCGGCGCGCAGGTCAGCCCGGAGCGCGCCCACGAGCTGGCCCGGACGTGCGCGCTCAACGCGCTGGCCGCCGTCGACGCGCTCGTCGGGCTGGACGCGGTGGTGCGCGTCGTCAAGGTGACCGGGTTCGTCGCCTCCACGCCCGACTTCACGGGGCACCCGGGGGTGGTCAACGGGGCGAGCGAGCTGCTCACGGACGTGTTCGGCGAGGCGGGCCGGCACGCCCGCGCAGCGGTCGGCGTCTCGGCGCTCCCTCTCGACGCGCCGGTCGAGGTCGAGATCGTCGTCGAGGTCGGCTGAGCCGGCGTGGAGCCCGCGGCGCTGGTGGACCGGCTGCGCCGGCTGCAGGACGGGACGCTGACGCCGGTGCCCGCGCGCGACTCCGCCACCGTGCTCCTGCTGCGCGACGGGCCGGCCGGGCCGGAGGCGTACCTGCTGCGGCGCCGGTCCGCCCTGGTGTTCGCCGGTGGCCGGCACGTCTTCCCCGGCGGCGCGGTGGAGCCCGGTGACGTCGAGCCCGTCCTCGCCGGCGACAGGCCGGGCGGCTGGGCCGGCCCGGCGCCCGGCGAGTGGGCGGCCCGGCTGCGGTGCGACGAGGTCCTGGCGCGCGGTCTCGTCCGCGCCGCGGTGCGCGAGACGTTCGAGGAGGCGGGCGTGCTGCTCGCCGGTCCGCCCGGCGGTCCCGTCCTCGACGACGTCGCCGGGGACGCGTGGGAGGACGAGCGCGCCCGCCTCGACGCCGGCGAGCAGACGCTCCCCGAGCTGCTGGCCCGCCGGGGCCTGGTGCTGCGCAGCGACCTGCTGCGCCCGCTCGCGCACTGGATCACGCCGGAGGCCGAGCCCAAGCGGTTCGACACCCGCTTCTTCCTCGCAGCGCTCCCGCCCGGCCAGCAGTGCCGGGCCGCCGGCAGCGAGGCGGACGAGCGGGTGTGGGTCCGCCCGGCCGAGGCCCGCGCCCGCGGCCTGTCCCTGATGCCCCCGACCGCGGCGGCGCTCGCCGCGGTCGTCGACGCGCCCGACGTGGCCGCCGCGCTGGCGGCGGAGCGGACCCTCGCCCCCGTGCTCCCGCGGCTCGCCCTGCGCGAGGGGCGGGTCGTCGGCGACGGGCCGGGGTGGGCGGGCGGGACGCAGGGCGCCGGGCCGGGGAGCGCGCTGTGACGCTGCGGCGGGTCACGCCCGTGGCCTCGGTCGCGCTCGCCCCCAACCCCGGTCCCATGACGCTGGACGGGACGAACAGCTGGGTGGTGCGTGGACCGGGTGATCCGTCGTGCGTCGTGGTGGACCCCGGGCCGCTGCACGAGGGGCATCTGCAGCGGCTGGCGGCGGCCGGGCCGGTGGCCGTGGTGCTGCTGACGCACGGCCACCTCGACCACAGCGCCGGTGCCGCCCGCCTCGCCGAGCTCACCGGCGCCGCCGTGCGTGCGCTGGACCCGGCGCACCGGCTCGGCGAGGAGGGGCTCGGCGAGGGCGACGTCGTCGCCGCCGCCGGCCTGGAGCTGCGCGTGCTCGCCACGCCCGGGCACACCGCCGACTCGCTGAGCTTCGTCGTCGACGGCGCGGTGCTCACCGGCGACACCGTGCTCGGCCGTGGCACGGCGGTTGTCGCGCACCCCGACGGTGTGCTCGGCGACTACCTGCGGTCGCTGGAGCGGCTGCAGGAGCTCGGCGACCGGACCGTGCTCCCCGGGCACGGTCCCGAGCTGCCCTCCGCCGGCCGCGCTGCCTCCGCGTACCTCGCCCACCGACGGGACCGGCTGGACCAGGTGCGCGCCGCCGTCGAGAGCGGCGCGCGGACGGCGCGGGACGTCGTCGAGCTCGTGTACGCCGATGTGGACCGCGCGCTGTGGCCCGCCGCCGAGCTGTCGGTGCGCGCCGCCCTGGCGCACCTGGCCCCCCCCGGTGCCGGAGGGGGTGCGACCGGGCTGTGACCTGCCCCCTGTGCGGGACGCCGGTCGTCCCGGGCGCCCGCTTCTGCTTCGCCTGCGGCGCGGCGCTGGCCGGGCTGCCCCCTGCGGACGCGGAGACCGAGCGGCGGGTCGTCACCGTGCTGTTCGGGGACCTGTCGGACTTCACCGGGTGGGCGGAGGACCTCGACCCGGAGCGGGTGGGGGTCGTCACCGACCGGGTGCTCGCCCAGCTCGCCGCCACCGTGCACGAGTTCGGCGGCACCGTCGACAAGCTGACCGGCGACGGGATCATGGCGGTGTTCGGCGCGCCGACCGCGCACGAGGACGACGCGGAGCGCGCGGTCCGCGCCGCCGCGCGGATGCAGGCGACGGTGCGGCGGCTCGTCGAGGAGGAGTCCGGCGGCGGGCGCCGGCTCGGCCTGCGCGTCGGCCTGAACACCGGCGAGGTCGTCGCGGGCGTGCAGGCCAGCCTCAGCTACACGGTCGTCGGGGACACGGTCAACACCGCCGCCCGGCTGTCGGACGCCGCCGGCGTCGGCGAGGTCTGTGCCGGGCGCGAGACCGCGCTCGGCACCGGCGCGGTCGCGTCCTGGCGGGCTCTTGCACCTCTGCGGCTCAAGGGCAAGCGCGAGCCCGTGCTGGCGTACGAGCTCGTGCGGCTGCGGCCGCCCGGCGCCGCGCCGCTCGGCACGGGTGAGGAGGTGCCCTTCCTCGGCCGCGACGGCGAGTTCGGGACGCTCGTGGGACACGTCCTCGACGTCGTCGACGGTGCCGGCCCGCGGGC
>JALYNK010000297.1 GCA_030773235.1 Actinomycetota bacterium
CGGCCGGCTCGCGCTCGTCGGGCTCGGGCCGGGCGCCCGCGACCTGCTCACCCCGCGCGCCCGCGACGAGCTGCGCCGCGCCGCCGTGTGGGTGGGGCTGGACCAGTACGTCGACCAGGTGCGCGACCTCGCCCGCCCCGGCACCCGGCTGCTCGTCACCGGCCTCGGGCAGGAGGAGGAGCGCGCGCACAGCGCGGTCCGGGAGGCCTCCGCCGGGCACGCGGTGGCGCTGCTCGGGTCCGGCGACGCGGGCGTGTACGCGATGGCGTCGCCCGCGCTCGAGGTCGCCGGCGACGACGTCGACGTCGTCGGTGTGCCCGGGGTGACCGCGGCGCTCGCGGCCGCCGCGCTGCTCGGCGCGCCGCTCGGCCACGACGCCGCGACGATCAGCCTGTCCGACCTGCACACCCCCTGGCCGGCGATCGAGGCCCGGGTGCGGGCGGTGGCCGAGGGCGACCTCGTCGTCACCTTCTACAACCCGCGCAGCCGCGGCCGCGACTGGCAGCTGCCCCGCGCGCTGGAGCTGCTGCGGGAGCACCGCCCTGCCGGCACGCCGGTCGGCGTGGTGACCGACGCCTCACGCCCCGGCGAGCGCGTCGAGCTCACCACGCTCGGCGAGATCGACCCGGCGCGAGTGACGATGCTGGCGTGCGTGGTGGTCGGCTCGTCGCAGAGCACGGTGGTGGCGGGGCGGTTCGTCACGCCCCGCGGCTACCGGTGGGCCGAGCGGTGACGTACCTCGTCCTCGACACCTGCACCGCGTGCGGAGCGTGCCTGCTGACCTGCCCGGAGTCCGCGCTCGTCCCGACCGTGCCGTTGACCGTGCGTGCCGACCGCTGCACCCGCTGCGGCGAGTGCGTGGAGGTCTGCCCCGCCGACGCGCTCGTGGAGCTCGCCGTGCCCGCCGGCGGGGCCCCGTGACCCCCGGCAGCGTGGCGCTCGTCGGCGCCGGGCCCGGCGACCCCGGTCTGCTGACCGTCCGGGCCGTGCAGCTGCTCGGCGAGGCCGACGTCGTGCTCACCGACCGGCTCGTGTCTCCGGAGGTGCTCCAGCACGTCCGCGAGGGCGCGGAGGTCGTCGACGTCGGCAAGACGAGCTGGACCGGCACCGCGCCGCGCCAGGACGAGATCAACGCGCAGCTCGTCGCGCACGCCCAGCGCGGGCGGCGCGTCGTCCGGCTCAAGGGCGGCGACCCGTTCGTGTTCGGCCGCGGCAGCGAGGAGGCCGAGGCGCTCGTGGCGCAGGGCATCCCCTTCTCGGTCGTCCCGGGCGTGACGAGCGCGATCGCCGCGCCCGCGTACGCCGGCATCCCGGTGACCGCCCGCGGCTACACGCAGGACGTCTGCGTCGTCACGGGCCACCTCGACCCGGACGACCCGGGCAGCCGAGTCCGGTGGCAGGCGCTCGCGACCGGACCCGGGACGCTCGTCATCCTCATGGGCCACGACCGGCTGCCGCTGCTCACCGCCGGGCTCATCCGGTACGGCCGCGACCCTGCGACGCCGGCCGCCTGCGTCGAGCGCGGCACGACGCCGCAGCAGCGGGTCGTCGTCAGCACCCTGGAGGAGCTCGCCACCGACGTCGCCGCCGAGGGCCTGCGGGCTCCCGTCGCCACCGTCGTCGGCGAGGTCGTCCGCCTGCGCGAGAAGCTGGAGTGGTTCCCCTGACGCGCGTCGTCTCAGCGATCGAGACCGAGTCCTACGAGGTCCTCCGCAGCCGGGTCGACCTGTCGGCCCTGCCGCCGCTCACCCGCGCCGTGGTCGAGCGGGTGGTGCACGCCAGCGCCGACCTCGACTACGTGGACGACCTGGTGACCGACGAGCAGGCGCTGCGCAGCGGGCTGCTGGCCCTGCGGGCCGGTGCGCCGGTGGTCGCCGACGTGCAGATGGTGGCCGCCGGGATCACCAGCCGCGAGGTCGTCTGCCGGCTGGCCGACGCGCGGGCCGAGCACGGGCTCACCCGCTCGGCGGCCGCCGGCCGGCTCGCGTACGAGCAGGTCGGACCGGGTGCGGTGTGGGTGGTCGGGTGCGCGCCCACCGCGCTGTACGAGCTGCTGAGGCTCGACGCCCGACCCGCGCTCGTCGTCGGGCTGCCGGTCGGGTTCGTCGGCGCGGCGGAGTCCAAGGCCGCGCTGCGCGCCAGCGGGCTTCCGCAGGTCTCCAACGTGAGCGAGAAGGGCGGCTCGGCGGTGGCCGCCGCCGCCCTCAACGCCCTGCTCTACGCCGACCTGGCGGAGGTGCCGCAGTGAGACCCGCGCTGCTGGTGGTCGGCCACGGGACGAAGAGCGCGGAGGGCGTCGCGCAGTTCGCCGACCTCGTCGCCCGGGTGGCCGGGGGCGCGCCGAGCGCCGACGTCGCCGGCGGCTTCCTCGAGCTCGCTCCGCCCCCGATCACCGACACCGTGCGCGGGCTCGTCGCGGCCGGGCACCGCACCGTCGACGTCGTCCCGCTCGTCCTCGTCGCCGCCGGGCACAGCAAGGGCGACATCCCGGCCGCGTTGGAGCGCGAGCGCCTCCGCTCTCCGGGCCTCGAGTTCCGGTACGGCCGCCCGCTCGGCCCGCACCCGCTGCTCCTCGCCGACCTCGAGGACCGGTTGGCCGCGGTCGTCCCGCGCGTGCAGTGGGGCGACACCGCGGTCGTGCTGGTCGGGCGCGGCGCCACCGATCCGGACGCCAACGCCGAGGTCGCCAAGACCGCCCGGCTGCTGCTCGAGGGCCGCGGGATCGGCACCGTCGAGACGGCGTTCGTCAGCCTCGCCGCGCCGTCGGTGCCGGACGGGCTGGAGCGCGCGCGCCGGCTCGGGTTCGGCCGGGTCGTCGTGCTGCCGTACTTCCTGTTCGCCGGCGT
This sequence comes from Actinomycetota bacterium, assembly GCA_030773235.1. Taxonomy (GTDB): domain Bacteria; phylum Actinomycetota; class Actinomycetes; order Mycobacteriales; family SCTD01; genus JALYNK01. Next base: position 2,847 of record JALYNK010000297.1, read on the forward strand.
GCTGCCGGACCGGATCGTGCGGCAGGCCGGGGAGTACGCCGCCGCGCACCCCGAGCTCGACGTGCGCACCGCCGGGCTCATCGGACCGGGGGAGCGCCTGGCCCGGCTCGTCCTCGAGCGCTGGGCCGAGATCGGTGCGGGCGATCTGCGGATGAACTGCGACACCTGCGCCTACCGCGTCGCGCTGCCCGGGTTCGAGGACAAGCACGGCGCGCCTCAGACGCCGCACCACCACCCCGACGACCCGGCCCACCCGCAGGGGCACGGGCACGGGCACGGGCAC
>JALYNK010000298.1 GCA_030773235.1 Actinomycetota bacterium
GCACCCGCCACGGGCCGCGACCGCGCACCGCCCAGCCGTCCATCGCCGCGGTGTCGAAGGCCGGCAGCGGCGCGAGCGCCCACAGCTCACCGGCCAGCGCGAGACCGGCGGCGTCCCCGAGCGGCACGGGCACCGGCGGCAGCGGCAGCGCGGCGCCCCACGCCGTCCGCCGGGCGGTGTCCCACGGCATCACCCCGGGGCGTCCCGCCGTCCTGTGCACGTGCGCGCCGCCGGGACCGCTCGAGCTCTGCGCCACGACCTCACCGCGCCCGGTCGGGGGTGCACCGGGCTCGCGCGACGGCCAGGTCGGCCTCGGTGTCGCAGTCGAACCACGGCTGCCCGGGCGTGGTGAGCCGTACGGCGTCGAGGCCGCGGAGCGCGTCCCGGAGGCGGGTCGTGGTCAGCGCGTCGAGCGCGCCGCGCAGCGCGTCGGTGCGCCAGACCCCGCACAGCCACTGCTCGCAGCCCTGGTCGTCGAGCAGCAGCGCGCCGTCGCGGCCCTGCGCCGCGCCGCGGAGCCGGTCGACGGTGGCGGCGTCAAGCAGCGGGAGGTCGGCGGCGAGCACCGCGACGTACGGCGCGGTCACCCGCGGGAGGGAGGTGCGCAGCGCCGGCACCGGGCCGCCGCCGGGCGGCTCCTCCCGGACCTGCACGATCCCGGCGGGCAGGTCGCGCGGCGGCCCGACCACGACGACGGCCTCCGCCCGCGCGCAGGCCAGGAGCACGGCCTCGAGCAGGGTCCGCTCCCCCACGCGCAGGGCGGGCTTGTCGACCCCGCCGAGCCTGCGCCCCGACCCGCCGGCGAGGACGACCGCGGCGAAGGGGGGCACGCCGCCATCCTCCCCCGACGCGGACCGGGCGGCGCACCAGCCGTCCTCGCACCAGCCGTCCTGGCACGGGGCGACCGGCGGGGGTCAGGCGGCGGTGCCTGCGGCGTGGTCGTCCCCCGGGCCGGCGGGCAGCAGGAGCTCCTCGAGCGGCTTGCGCACGCGCGGCGCGGCCTCCTTCTCGGCCAGCCGGCCCTCGAGCGGCGGCCCGCCCGGCACGCCCACGGCAACGACCACCGCCGGCTGCTGCACGTCGGTCAGGCCGAAGGCGCTGCGCACCGCGGCGGCGTCGAAGCCGGCCATCTGGTGCACCGCGAGACCCTGCGCGGCGGCCTGCACGCTCAGGTGCGCCACCGCCTGCCCGGTGTCGTGCGCGGCGCTGGGGTACGGCCGCCCGGAGTCGTCGGACTGCAGCGACACGGCCAGCAGCAGGGCCGGCGCGCGCCCCGCCCACGACCGGTTGCCCCGCGACAGCGTGTCGTACAGGCGCTCGTACGCCGGCTCGCCGCGCAACGTGACCAGCCAGCGGGTGGGCTGGGTGTTGCCCGACGACGGCGCCCAGCGCGCCGCCTCCAGCAGCGGCAGCAGGTCGGCGCGGGTCAGCGCGCGGCTCCCGTCGAAGGCGCGCGGGCTCCAGCGCCCGGCCAGCAGGGGGTGCAGCGGGACGGCGGTGACGGCGGAGCGGTCCACACGCAGGGCAGCCCGCTCCGCCGGCTCCGGATTCCCGGTCAGGATCCCCGCTTCACCCACTCGTCGTAGGACGGCGCCTCGGCGCCGACCGTGGTGCTGTCGCCGTGCCCGGTGTGCACGACGGTCTCCGGCGGCAGCGCGAACAGCCGCGTCCGGATCGAGTCGAGGATCGTCGGGTAGTCGCTGTAGGACCGCCCCGTCGCTCCCGGCCCGCCGCTGAACAGCGTGTCGCCGGAGAACACCACCTCGAGGTCCGGGACGGAGAAGCACACGGCGCCCGGAGCGTGCCCCGGGGTGTGCAGCACGTGCACCGCAGTGCCGGCCACCTCGAGCGTCTGCCCGTCGCGCAGGGCGCCGTCGGGGGTGCGCCCGTCGTGGGTGAGGTCCCACAGCACCCGGTCGTCCGGGTGCAGCAGCACCGGCGCGCCGACCCGCTCGCCGAGCTCGGGGGCGAAGCGCACGTGGTCGTCGTGCGCGTGGGTGCACGCGACGGCGACGACCCGCCGGCCGCCGACGGCCGCCTCGATCGCGGCCGGGTCGTGCGGCGCGTCGAGGACGAGGACCTCGTCGTCGTCGCCGAGCAGCCAGACGTTGTTGTCGACGTCGAAGGTCTGCCCGTCCAGGCTGAACGTGCCGGAGGTGACGAGGTGGTCGATGCGGGCGGTCACGCTCCCGCCTCCGCGCCGCCGAGCGCGGACCCGCCGGACTGCGCCGGACCCTCCGTCAGCGCCTCCTCCGTGCTCGCCGCCTGCTCGGCGGCCGGCCCCGTCGAGCCGTTGCCGCCGCCGGTCGCCCCGTCGAGGACGACGACCGAACGGAGCACCTCGCCGCGCTCCATCTTGTGGAACGACTCCTCGACGCCGTCGAGCGGGATGCGCTCCGTGACGAACCTGTCGAGAGCAAACCTGCCCTGCTGCCACAGGTCGACGAGCAGCGGGAAGTCGCGCTCGGGCAGGCAGTCGCCGTACCAGGAGCTCTTGAGCGCGCCGCCGTGCCCGAACACCTCGAGAAGCGGCACCTCGAACGTCATCGTCGGGTTCGGAACGCCGACGAGGACGGCGGTGCCGGCGAGGTCGCGCGCGTCGAACGCCTGCCGGAACGTCTCGGGGCGCCCCACCGCGTCGATGACGACGTCCGGCCCGAAGCCGCCGGTCAGCTCGCGCAGCGCGGCCACGACGTCGGACGAGCCGGCGTTGACCGTGTCGGTCGCGCCGAAGTCGCGCGCCCACTCGAGCTTGCGGTCGTCGAGGTCGACGGCGATGACCCGCCGGGCGCCGGCGAACACGGCGCCGGCGATCGCGGCGTCGCCCACGCCGCCGCAGCCCAGCACCGCGACGGTGTCGCCCTTGCGGACCGGAGCGGTGTTGACGGCGGCGCCCCAGCCGGCCATGACGCCGCACCCCAGCAGCCCGGCGGCCGCGGGGTCGGCGGTCGGGTCGACCTTCGTGCACTGCCCGGCGGCGACGAGCGTCTTCTCGACGAACGCACCGATGCCGAGCGCCGGGGACAGCTCGGTGCCGTCGGCCAGCGTCATCTTCTGCACCGCGTTGGAGGTGTTGAAGCAGTACCAGGGGGTGCCGCGCTTGCAGGCCCGGCACTCGCCGC
>JALYNK010000299.1 GCA_030773235.1 Actinomycetota bacterium
GATCGCGCTCCTGCGCGACATCGGGATCCCGAACGGCATCGGGGGCGTCGGCTACGGCGAGGGCGACGTCCCGGACCTCGTCGACGGCACGATGAAGCAGCAGCGGCTGCTCGCGGTCGCGCCCCGCGCCGTCACCGAGGACGATGTGGCGGGCATCTTCCGCGGCTCGCTCGCGCTGTGGTGAGGGTCGCGCGCCCGCTCGGGCGCCGCCGGAGCTGACGAGGAGGACCGTGTCCGTCGAGGCGCTGCCGACGACCGCGCCGGCGGCGGACCGGCCGACGGCCACCCAGCTGGTGGAGCTGCTCCGCCGCCAGGTGACCGGCGTCGTCGACGACACCACCCGCCGCCGCGCCGAGTACTCCACCGACGCCTCGAACTACCGGGTCGTCCCGAGCGCGGTCGTCTTCCCGCGGTCCGTCGACGAGATCGTCGACGTGCTCGACGTCTGCCGGACGACGGGCGTGCCGCTGACCGCACGCGGTGGCGGGACGTCGGTGGCGGGCAACGCGGTCGGCGAGGGCGTCGTGCTGGACCTGTCCCGGCACGTCAACCGGGTCCTGGAGGTCGACCCCGAGGCGCGCACGGCCACCGTCGAGCCCGGTGTCGTCCTGGACGAGCTGCAGCGGCAGGCCGCTCCGCACGGCCTGCGCTTCGGGCCCGACCCGTCGACGCACGCTCGCTGCACCCTCGGCGGCATGATCGGCAACAACGCGTGCGGCCCGCACGCGCTGACCTCCGGCCGTACGGCCGAGAACGTCGTCGCGCTCGACGTCGTCACGGGCACCGGCGCGCGCTTGCTCGCCGGTGCCGGCGGGCCGCCACCGGTGCCGGGGCTGGAGGAGCTGGTCCAGCGCAACCTCGGGCTCATCCGCACCGAGTTCGGCCGCTTCCGGCGGCAGGTGTCGGGCTACTCGCTCGAGCACCTGCTCCCCGAGAACGGCCGCGACCTCGCCAAGGCGCTGGTGGGCACCGAGGGCACCTGCGCGCTCGTGCTCGGCGCCACCGTCCGGCTGGTGCCGACCGCGCCCGCCACCGCGCTCGTCGTGCTCGGCTACCCCGACATGGCCACCGCCGCGGAGGCCGTGCCGGGGATCCTCCCGCACGCCCCGCTCGCGCTCGAGGGCATCGACGCCCGGCTGGTCGAGGTCGTGCGGGCCCGCAAGGGCCCGGCGGCGGTGCCGGACCTGCCGCCGGGCGGGGGCTGGCTGTTCGTGGAGATGGGCGGCGCGACGGCCGAGGAGGCGGCGGCCGCGGGGCGGCGCATGGTGCCGGACGCGCAGGCGCTCGGCGCGGTGGTCGTGCACACCCCGGCCGCGGCGCGGGCGCTGTGGCGCATCCGCGAGGACGGCGTCGGGCTCGCCGGCCGCACGCCGGACAACAAGCCCGCCTGGCCGGGGCTCGAGGACGCGGCCGTGCCGCCGGAGCGGCTCGGGCCGTACCTGCGCGAGTTCGACGCGCTGATGGCCGCGCACCGGCTCGACGGGCTGTCGTACGGGCACTTCGGCGAGGGCTGCGTGCACGTGCGCATCGACTTCCCGCTCGCCGAGTCGCCGGCGCGGTTCCGGGCCTTCCTGGAGGACGCCGCGCGGCTCGTCGCCTCGCACGGCGGCTCGCTGTCCGGCGAGCACGGCGACGGCCGGGCGCGCGGGGAGCTGCTGCAGTACATGTACTCCGGCGACGCGCTGCGCGTGTTCGGGGAGGTCAAGCAGCTCTTCGACCCGCAGGACGTCCTCAACCCGGGCGTGCTCGTCCGGCCACGGCCGATCGACGCCGACCTGCGGCTGCCGAACGCGAAGCCGGTCCGCGACGGCCTCGCGTTCGCGTACCCGCACGACGGCGGCGACTTCTCCACCGCGGTGCACCGCTGTGTCGGCGTCGGCAAGTGCCGGGCCGACCTCACGGAGTCGGGCGTGTTCATGTGCCCGTCGTACAACGCGACCCGCGACGAGCGGGACTCGACGCGGGGCCGCGCGCGGGTGCTGCAGGAGATGGCGAACGGGACGCTGGTGCGCGACGGGTTCCGGTCGCAGGAGGTGCACGACGTCCTCGACCTGTGCCTGTCGTGCAAGGCGTGCGGGACGGACTGCCCGGCGGGCGTCGACATGGCGACGTACAAGGCCGAGGTGCTGCACCAGACGTACCGGCGGCGGCGGCGGCCGGCGGCGCACTACCTGCTCGGCTGGCTACCGCGCTGGGCGCGGGTCGCGTCCGTCGCACCGCGGCTGACCAACGCGGTGCTGCGCGCCCGGCCGCTGGCGCAGGCGGCGAAGCGACTGGGCGGGATCGACGCGCGGCGGCCGCTGCCGGTGTTCGCGGAGCGGACGTTCCGGCAGCGGTTCGCAGCGCGGCCGGTGCGCACCGACGGCGAGCCGGTGGTGCTGTGGGTCGACACGTTCACCGACTCCTTCAGCCCGGACGTGGGGCTGGCCGCGGTCGAGGTGCTCGAGGACGCCGGGTTCCGGGTCGTGCTGCCGGCAGCCAAGGTGTGCTGCGGGCTGACGTGGATCAGCACCGGGCAGCTCGACGGTGCGCGCCGCCAGCTGCGTGCCACCGTCGCCGCGCTCGCGCCGGCGGTGGCGGCCGGACTGCCGGTGGTGGGGCTGGAGCCGTCGTGCACCGCCGTGCTGCGCTCGGACCTCGTCGAACTGCTGCCCGGCGACGAGCAGGCGCTCGCCGTGGGGCGGGCGACCCGCACGCTCGCCGAGCTGCTCGCCGAGCGGCGGCCCGACTGGGCGCCGCCGTCGCTGGCGGGCGTCGAGGTCGTCGCGCAGCCGCACTGCCACCACCACTCGGTGATGGGCTACGCCCCCGACCGGGCGCTGCTCGCCCGCGCCGGCGCCGACCTGCGCACGGTCGCCGGCTGCTGCGGCCTCGCCGGCAACTGGGGGGTCGAGCAGGGCCACTACGACGTGTCGGTCGCCATCGCCGAGCACTCGCTGCTGCCCGCGGTGCGCGAGAAGCCCGACGCGGTGGTGCTGGCGGACGGGTTCTCGTGCCGGCTGCAGCTCGACGACCTCGCCTCGCGCGAGGGGCTGCACCTGGCCCAGGTGCTCGCCGACGCGCGGCGGGCCGAGCGCGGTCGGGCGACCGGGTCGGCGGCGGCCGAGCGC
>JALYNK010000300.1 GCA_030773235.1 Actinomycetota bacterium
CGCTGCTCCTGCTCGCGGTCGCCGGGCGCGACCTCCTGCTGCGCCCGGCGCTGCGGGCCGACGCCGCCGGGATCGTGGTCGTCACGGGCCTGCGCCGGCGGGCGGTGGCGTGGACGGAGGTGGAGCGGGTCCAGGTGGTGACGGACCGCCGCGCGCCGCTGCTGGAGCTCGACCTCGGTGACACCCTGGTGCTGCTGTCCCGCCTGCGACTCGGACGGCCGCCGGAGGCGGTGGCGGCGGAGCTGTCAGCCCTGCAGCGCTGAGACCCGCGCGACGACGAGCCCGGTGATGACGAGCGCGAGGACCACGGCCGCCGCCACGTGCACCCCGGTCCTGCGGGCGCGCGGCGCGTACGCGTAGGCCGCGGCCAGCAGCGCCCCGGTGACCAGCCCGCCCAGGTGCGCGCGCCAGTCGATGATCGGAATGATCACGCTGAGCACGAGGTTGAGCGCGAGGAGCCCGAGCACCGGGCCGGTGTCGCCGCCGACGCGGCGCACCACGACGTAGTAGGCCCCGAAGAGCCCGAAGATCGCACCGGACGCACCGACGCCGAGCTGCCCCGGCGCGCTGAGGGCGAGCGACAGCGCGGAGCCGCCCAGTGCCGACAGCAGGTAGAGCGTGAGGAAGCGGGCGCGGCCGAGCGCGGCCTCCAACTGGGGCCCGAGGCTCGCCAGGGCCAGCATGTTGCTGAGCAGGTGGAACAGGCCGCCGTGCAGGAACGCCGCCGTGAGCAGCCGGTAGTACTCGCCGGCGGCCACGCCCTGGACGGCGGTCAGGGGCGGCGCCGGAGAGGCGGCGAGGAGCCCAAACTCACGGATGAGTCCCGGCAGGACCAGGGTGACGAGGTGCACGGCGACGTCCAGCCCGACGAGCGTGCCGGTGACGAGCGCCGGGCCCTGGGCGAGCCGCCCGCCGAAGGCGGTCCGGGGCTCCCGGGTGCTCCGGGCTCCGGCCCGCACGTCGTCCGGGCACTGGAACCCGACCGAGGCCGGGATCATGCAGTCCGGGCAGATCGGCCGGTCGCACCTCGTGCAGCGGACGTACGTCTCCCGCTCGGGGTGCCGGTAGCAGGTGGGTGCGGCGGTGCTCTCCACCGCGGTCCCCTGGGTCAGGACGTGCTTCTCTCGATGTCGATCCCCTCGATGACGACGTCCTGCTGCGGCCGGTCGCCCCGGCCGGTGGGCGTCGTGGCGATCGCGTCGACGACCTCCCGCGAAGCCTGGTCGGCCACCTCGCCGAAGATCGTGTGCCGCCGGTCGAGGTGCGGCGTCGGGGTGACGGTGATGAAGAACTGCGAGCCGTTGGTGCCGGGTCCGGCGTTCGCCATCGCGAGCAGGTACGGGCGGGAGAATGACAGCTCGGGGTGGAACTCGTCCTTGAACTGGTAGCCCGGCCCGCCGGTGCCGGTGCCGAGCGGGTCGCCGCCCTGGATCATGAAGCCGTTGATCACCCGGTGGAAGACCGTGCCGTCGTAGAGCGCCCCCTCGCCGGCCTTGCGGGTGCGGGGGTCGGTCCACTGCCCCGTGCCGTCGGCGAGGCCCACGAAGTTGCGCACCGTCTTCGGCGCGTGGTCCGGGAACAGCGTGATGCGGATGGGTCCCCGGTTGGTCCGGATGGTGGCGTGCAGCTGCTCAGCCACGATGCTCCCGTTCGTCGATGCCCAGGTGGACCGCGGCGCGCGGCAGCGACCGGCACCGGGGAGGACGGCCCGTGTCGGCGCCGGGCGTCCAGGGCAATCCTTCCACGACCCGCCGCGGGCGCGCGGGGACAGGGAGGCGGGCGGCATGACCAGCAGCGGGCAGGTGCCCGGCACGGCGCACGCCTCGGTCCCGCAGACGTGGCCGGCCGCGTCCGCCCTGCACGCCGCGCGCAGCGGGCTGGCCCGGCTCCCCGACGTGCTGGACCGGACGCTCGAGGACGCGGTCGAGCGGAGCGGGGTCGTCGTGGCGAGGGTGACCGGGCGCCGCTACCGGCGCTGGCCGTGGGCGGCGGGAGCCGCGGTGGCGGGTGCCGCAGCCGGTGCGGGCAGCGTGCTCCTGCTGCGCCGCCTGGTCGGCCAGGACGCCCCCGACGCGCAGGAGCCGGAGCAGCTGCGCGCGGTGGTCGACCCTGCACCCGGACGCTAGGAGAGCGGCATGACCGAGCCTGACGAGCGACTGCCAGCGGTGGTCGGTACGGCGGAGCCGACCGGCCCGCGTGACCCCGAGGCGCTGGAGGCCTACGCCGAGCAGGCGGGCACGGACCCGTCACCTCAGGACGTGGCCGCGTACCTGGAGATGTCCGGGACCGGACCCGACGCCCCCGACGAGGACGAGAGCGCCTGACGGGCAGCGCGGCCGGTAGGTGCGGTGGAGACGATGGGACTCGAACCCACAACCCCCGCCTTGCAAAGGCGGTGCTCTGCCAGTTGAGCTACGTCCCCGGAGTTCAGCGCAGGTCGGGCGGGGCGCTGGCCTCCGCCCAGATCTCCCGCTCGGTCCGGCGCGCCGTCTGCCGCCGCCGCTGGAGCAGCGCACCGGCCACGAGCAGAGCGGCGAGCAGGGCTGGTCGTCGCACGGGCGGGTGCCTCTCCGGACGGCGGGGGGAGCCGGCGGGTGGGCCTGGGAGGACTTGAACCTCCGGCCTCATCCTTATCAGGGATGCGCTCTAACCGTCTGAGCTACAGGCCCGGGTGCCGCTCGTGCGGCTCCGGCGAGACTACCAGCGGCGCTGCACGCACCCGGCGCTACTCCCGCTCCGACAGCGTGACCTCGATGCCGCCGGTGAGGGACGCGCAGAGGTTGTAGAGGAACGCGAACAGCGTGCCCAGGACCGTCAGGAGCAGGACGTCGATCGCGGCGACGAGCGCGGCGACACCGAAGACCCGGGAGCTGCTCAGCAGCTGCTGACCGTCGTCGATGAGCTCGAGCTCGGTCGCGAACCGGTCCAGGGTGCTGAGCACGCCGAGGTTCGACAGCAGCGCGTACAGGGCGCCGACCGACACGAGCAGGACGACACCCAGGAACACCGACAGGAGGAACGACAGCAGGAACACCGACCAGGGGTCCACCCTGGTCAGCGCGAGGCGGGCCCGCCGCCGCGCGGGCCGCCCGCCGGCGCGCTCGGGG
>JALYNK010000301.1 GCA_030773235.1 Actinomycetota bacterium
GCCCGGCCCAGGTCGACGAGCCGCCGCACCAGCGCGACCTGCTCGCTCAGCGCGTCGTCGACGCGCCCGGCGTCGGCGACCGGCCAGCGGGCCAGGTGCACGCTGTCGCGCTGCGCGTCGGCGGCGAACAGCGCGTCCCACACCTCGTCGGTGACGAACGGGACGAACGGCGCCAGCAGCAGCGTGGTCAGTTGCAGGCACTCGTGCAGGGTGGCGAGCGCCGCGGCGTCGCCGTCCCAGAAGCGCCGCCGCGACCCGCGGACGTACCAGTTGGACAGGTCGTCGACCAGCGATGCCAGCCGGCGCCCGGCGCGCAGCGAGTCGAAGTCCTCGAGCGCGGCCGTCACCTCGCGTACCGCGGCGTGCACCTGCGACAGGGCCCAACGGTCCAGCGCCGGGCGCTCGGCGGGGGCGGGCGCGGCGTCGGCCGGCGACCACGCGTTCGCGCCGGCGTACAGGGTGTGGAACGACGCGGTGTTCCAGTAGGTCAGCAGCACCTTGCGGACCGCCTCGCCGACCTGGTCCGGGCCGATCCGCCGGTTCGCCCAGGGTGACCCGCCGGCGAGCAGCAGCCAGCGCAGCCCGTCGGCGCCGTGCTCCTCCATGAGCGCGAACGGGTCCAGCACGTTGCCGAGGTGCTTGCTCATCTTCCGGCCGTCCTTGTCCAGGAGCAGCCCGAGGCACAGCACGGTCTCGTACGACGACCGGTCGAACACCAGCGTGCCGATGGCCATGAGCGTGTAGAACCAGCCGCGCGTCTGGTCGATCGCCTCGCAGACGAACTGCGCGGGGTACGCGCCGTCGAGCTCCTCCTGCGCGGCCCGGTGCGGATAGCCGATCTGCGCGAAGGGCATCGCGCCCGAGTCGTACCAGACGTCGATGACCTCGGGCACCCGCCGGGCCTCGGCGGCGCAGGTCGGGCAGGGCAGCACGACGTCGTCGACGTACGGGCGGTGCGGGTCGAGCGCCGACACGTCCTGCCCGGCGAGCGCGCCGAGCTCGGCGAGCGACCCGACGACGGTGAGGTGCGAGCGGTCCGCGGTGCACCGCCACACCGGCAGCGGGGTGCCCCAGAACCGGTTGCGCGACAGCGCCCAGTCGACGTTGTGCGACAGCCAGTCGCCGTACCGGCCGTGCTTGATGGTCGCTGGGTGCCAGTCGGTCTTCTCGTTCTCCTCGAGCAGCCGGTCGGCGATCGCGGTGGTGCGGATGTACCAGCTCGGCAGCGCGTAGTAGAGCAGCGCGGTGTCGCAGCGCCAGCAGTGCGGATAGGGGTGCTCGTACGGCTGCTCGCGGAACAGCAGCCCGCGCTCGCGCAGGTCGGCGACGAGCGCCGGGTCGGCGGCCTTGAAGAACTGCCCGCCGACGAGCGGCAGGTCGGGCGCGAACGTGCCGTCCGGGCGGACCGGGTTGACGACCGGCAGCCCGTAGCGCCGGCCGACCGCCAGGTCGTCCGCGCCGAACGCCGGGGCCTGGTGCACCAGCCCGGTGCCCGACTCGGTGGTGACGTAGTCGGCGAGGGCGACGAACTGCGCGCCCGGCAGGTCCAGCCAGTCGAACGGCCGGCGGTACGTCGTGCGCTCCAGGTCCGCGCCCGCGAGCCGCTCCAGCACCTGCGCGCCCTCGCCGAGCACCGCCTCGAGCAGCGGCTCGGCGACCACGAGCACCTCGTCGCCGGCCCGCGCGGCGACGTAGGGAACCTCCGGGTGCACGGCGACGGCGGTGTTGCTCACCAGCGTCCACGGCGTCGTCGTCCACACCAGCAGGCTGGCGCCGAGCTCGACGAGCGGCCCGGACGTGACGGGCAAGCGCACGTAGACGCTCGGGTCGACGACGGTCTGGTAGACGCCCTCCTGGCCCATTTCGTGGTCCGACAGCGCGGTCCCGCAGCGCGGGCAGTACGGCGCGACCCGGTGGTCCTCGACGAGCAGGCCGCGGTCGGCGATCTGCTTGAGGCTCCACCAGACGCTCTCGACGTAGGACGCGTCCATCGTCCGGTAGGCCGCCGCCGTGTCGACCCAGTAGCCCATGCGCACGGTGAGGCGCTCGAACTCGTCGACGTGGCGCAACACGCTCTCGCGGCACTTCGCGTTGAACTCCGCGACGCCGTACGCCTCGATGTCGCCCTTGCCGGTGAAGCCGAGCTCCTTCTCCACAGCGAGCTCGACCGGCAGGCCGTGGCAGTCCCAGCCGGCGCGGCGCGGCACCGAGTGGCCCTGCATCGTCTTGAAGCGGGGGAAGAGGTCCTTGAAGACGCGCGCCTCGACGTGGTGGGTGCCCGGCTTGCCGTTGGCGGTCGGCGGACCCTCGTAGAACGTCCAGCGCGGACCGTCAGCGGTCTGCTCGAGGCTGCGCTCGAAGACCCGGCGCTGCGACCAGCGCGCGAGGACCTCGCGCTCGAGAGCAGGGAGGTCGACCGAAGGGGGGAGAGCGCGCATGGGGCCTGCCAGCCTAGTCGCGGGGCGGGTACGAGCGCGCGCCTCGCCTATCGTCGCTGCCGTCGAGCGGGCGGGGGACGGGATGGCGCAGCCGGCGCAGCGGACGGACGACGACCTGCCGACCGACGCTCTCCCGCGCCGCCGGGTCGGGCTGCTCACCGGCGTCGCTGCGGTCGTGCTCGCGCTCGACCTGCTCACCAAGGTGCTCGTCGTGGCGCTGCTCGAAGGGCGCGAGCCCGTGGCCCTGTTCGGCGGACGCCTGCTGCTGCGCGTCACCCGCAACCCCGGCGCGGCCTTCTCGTTCGCCGAGGGCGCGACGGTGGTGTTCACCGCGGTGGCGCTGGTGGTCGTGGTGGTGATCCTGCGCACCGCGCGCAACCTCCGCTCAGCCGCGTGGGCGCTCGCTCTCGGGCTGCTGCTCGGCGGCGCGAGCGGCAACCTCGTCGACCGGCTCTTCCGCGCTCCCGGCCCGGCCCGCGGCGCGGTCGTGGACTTCCTCGACCTCGGCTGGTGGCCGAGCTTCAACGTCGCGGACAGCGCCATCGTCTGCGGCGGCCTGCTCGCCGCCGTGCTGTCGCTGCGCGGCGTCGACCACCGCGGCGTCGACCAGCGCGGCGTCGACCAGCGCGGCGTCGACCAGCGCGGCGTCGACCAGCGCGGCGT
>JALYNK010000302.1 GCA_030773235.1 Actinomycetota bacterium
GCGCTGCCCGTCGCGCTGCCGGAGCGGGCGCGACGCACGCCGTGGTTGAGCGCGGCGACCGGCGCGAGCGCGGCCTTGCGCAGGAAGCCGACCGCGACCTGCGTGGGTAGCGCCCGCAGCCGCGACTGGCCGGTGTCGGCGAGCTCGTCGAGCCGGGCGCGGATCCACTCCACCGTCTCGCCGTGCGCCCGCTCCAGGCCCTCGCACAGCATCACGACCTCGGGCTCGCCGAGCCGCTCGGCCAGGCGCCGGGTGAACCGCGCCCGCTCCAGCAGCGTGGTCTCGAGGGTGAGGTCGCTCAGCAGCGCGCTGGTGAAGTTGGTGCCGCTCTCGACCTGGGCTTTGAGCAGGGCGAGGCCCTTGCCGAGCGCCGGGCTGAGCGGGGTGGGCACGCCACCGACCTTGCGGAGCGTCTCGGCGATGAGCGCCTCCCGCTCCCTGGCCTTCTGCCGGTTCTCCCGCAGCTCCGTGCGCAGCGCGTCGTCCCGCGCCTGGAAGGAGCGGATGCCGGCGACGGCGACCTCGGTGGCGGTGAGGCGGTGCAGCGAGTGCAGCGCCTCCAGCAGGGTCAGGTTCTGCATCTCGGCGGCCAGCGTCTGCTGCGCGGTCTGGGCGACGGAGGGGGCGGTCTGCTCGGTCACGTGGTCCTCCTGGAGAACGGTGTCCCCGAACGCCTGCCCCGGAGCGCGCGGGACACCCGCGTCCGTGCTCCCCGACTCACGACCCTGCCGGGCGCGTCACCTGTGTCCCCGTGCATCGCGTGCCCGGGCTCCTGCGCGACGCCGGCCCGGACAGGTGCACGGTGTGCAGGAGCGCCGGCTCAGCCGTACGGCGCGATGACCTGCTCGCCGAAGCGCGCCATCTCCTCGCGCTGCGGGCTGAACTGCAGCAGCAGCAGGTCCACGCCCGCCCGCTCGTACGCCCGGATCCGATCGGACACCTGCTCCGGCGTCCCGACGAGGCCGGCGCGCAGGCCCCGGTTGCTCACGGAGTACTCCTCGAGCGACACCTGGGACTCCAGCTGCGAGCCGGCCACGAAGTCGGCGTAGCTCGCGTACGCCGCCGGATCGCTGCGGACGTCGAGCACCCGCGCCAGCTCGGCCTGCGCCTCGGCCTCCGTGTCGCGCACGATCACATAGCCGGAGACCCCGAACCGGAAGTCCTGACCGCGCTCGCCGGCGCGGGCGCGCATGTCGGCGACCTTGCCCGCGATGACCTCGGGCGGGTCGCCGTGCATGACGTACGCCGTGCCGCGGCGGCTGATGACCTCCTTCGCCTTGGGCGACTCGCCGCCCATGTAGACGGTCGGCAGCCGGCTCGGCTTGGGCTCCAGCACGCAGCCCTGCAGGTCGTAGAGCCGGCCGTGGTGCGTGACCTCCGGCTCGGTCAGCAGCCGGGCGAGGACCTCGAGCCACTCGTCGGTGCGCTCGTACCGCGCGTCGTGGACGTCGAACGGCGCGCCGTACTGCGCCGCCTCCTCGCGCCACCACGAGCTGACGACGTTCAGGCTGATCCGCCCCGGCGCGATGGTGTCCAGGGTCGAGATCGCCTTCGCCGTGAGGCTGGGGGAGTGGTAGTTCGGCCGGACCGCGAGCATCAGTTCGAGGCGCTCGGTGACCGCCGCGACGGCCGGCGCGAGCGTCCAGGCGTCGAGCGCCGGGGCGTGCGGGCCCTTGATGTCGTTGAGGTTGAGCTCGGCGAGCAGGCTGAGGTCGAACCCCGCGTGCTCGCTCTCCACGGCGAGGCTCCTGACGTACGACCAGTCGGTCGACATGCCCTCGTCGCGCACGTTGCGCAGCCACCCGCCGAAGACGGGCATCCAGTAGCCGAAGCGCATGATCGCGAGCGTAGGCGGCCCGGGGAGCGGGGGAGGAGGGCTGCGGAGCGCGACGTCGACGACGATCCGTACCGGCTGTCGGCGCGCGAGGCGCTCGAGCGCTGGACCCGCGAGAGCGCGAGGAGTTCGCGCACATGCTGGGGAGCACGGCGCGGGAGCGGGGCCACGGCGACCTCGACCGCGACGACGACCGGTACGGCGACCCCGACCACCTGGCGCACTACGCGGGCGAGATGCGGCGCCGCGACCCCGACCTGCTGGGCGGGCTGCTCGGCGGGGCGTGGGGATGGCCGGCGGCGGTGCCAGTGGTGGCGGCAATCCGGTGGCCCGGGCCTTGGCCGGGTGGGGCCGACCGGGTGACGGGTAGACAGGCGGATCTCGACCCCTGACCAGGAGGACGCCGTGCCCGTCTCCCGCGAGATGCTCGTGAGCGAGCTGAGGGACCTGCTCCGCCTCACGGCCTTCGAGCAGGTCGTCGCCACCGTCCGCCGCGCGCAGGCGGCCGACGGCGACGTCGCGCGCGAGCTCGCCGCCAACGCCGAGAAGAGCGCTGAGCGGCTGTCGCTGCTGCACCAGTCCGTCCGGTCGCTCACCGGCGTGCCCGACCTCGTCGGCCCCGTCGTGGGGCGGGTGGGCGCGCTCGTCCAGACCTCGGTCAACCAGGCGCAGACCCTGCAGAGCGCGCTTCTGGGCGACCTCGCGCTGGAGCACCAGCTCCGCGAGCGCGCGCGGTACGCCCGGACGCTCGCCGTCAGCCTCGGCGAGGTGTCGGTGCTCCCGGTGCTCGACCGGCTGGACAGTGCGCACACCGCGACGATCCAGTGGCTGGAGCAGCGACTGGCCGAGGTGGGGCGTACGGGCACGTCCGCGCTGCGGCCCACCGCGGTGCAGGCGCTCGTGGGCGGTGTCCGCCGGGCGTACGCGCTGCCGCTGCAGCTCGCCGCCGGCGGGGTCAACCGGGTCGGCGGAGCG
This sequence comes from Actinomycetota bacterium, assembly GCA_030773235.1. Lineage (GTDB taxonomy): Bacteria > Actinomycetota > Actinomycetes > Mycobacteriales > SCTD01 > JALYNK01. Next base: position 2,810 of record JALYNK010000302.1, read on the forward strand.
CTGGTACGGCTGACGCGAAGCGGTGCCGAGACCGGCCGGAGCGCGGCGGATGCGGCGGCAGGGGCGACAGCGTCCGTGGGCGCGGACGTCCTCGACCTGACCAGCCGCGCGGCGAGCCGGGCCGCGGACGCCGCGGGCAGCGTCCTGGACGGCGCCGCGGACGTGGCCGGCACCGTGACGCGGCGGACCGCCGACGTCGCGGGCGGAGCCGTGGAGACCGTGCACGACACCGCGGGCAGCGCCGCTGACGCCGCGACCGGGACCGCCGGCGAGGCGGCCGAGCG
>JALYNK010000303.1 GCA_030773235.1 Actinomycetota bacterium
CGGCTGACGTTCACGTCGCAGGGCCGAGCGGCCTTCACGCGCGCGAGCTCGCCCTTCCTCCCGCTAGTGGCCCGCGCGGACCTCGACGCCGCGCTCGCGCAGGCGGCGGTCGACGCCGGCGCGGTCCTGCGCACCGGCACCGCCGTCACGGCGTACGAGGAGCAGGACGGCGTCGTCACGCTGAGCACCAGTGGGGGGCCGGTGCGGGCCCGGACGGTCGTCGGGGCGGACGGCAGCACCAGCCGCGCGGCGGCGTACGTGGGCGTGGACTGCGAGCAGGTGGACCTCGGTCTGGAGGCCGAGGTGCCGCGCCCGGCAGGCAGCGACTGGGACGGCCGGGTGCTCCTCGACTGGGGGCCCGTGCCGGGGTCCTACGGCTGGGTCTTCCCCAAGGGCGACGTGCTGACGGTCGGCGTCATCGGCGACCGGGCGGCCGGCGGTGCGCTCCGGGCGTACTACCGGGAGTTCCGGGCGCGGCACGGCGTGGCCGGCCCGGCGCTGCAGGACGGCGGGCACCTCACCCGCGTCCGCGCTCCCGGGTCGCCGCTGCGCCGCGGGCGCGTCCTCGTCGCCGGCGACGCGGCGGGGCTGCTCGACCCGTGGACGCGCGAGGGCATCAGCCACGCCCTGCGCTCCGGCGCGCTGGCCGGGGAGGCCGCGCTCGGCGACGTCGGCGCGTACGAGTCCCGCGTGGCGGCACGGCTCGGGCCCGAGATCACGGCGGGGCGGGCGGCGCTGGCGGCGTTCGGCCGGCACCCGTCCGCGGTGCACGCCGTGCTGCGCGCACTGCCGGGGGTGTGGCCGCTGTTCGTCCGCCTCGTGGCCGGCGAGACGTCGCTGGACGAGCAGCTGGCCCGGCGGCGGGTCCGCGCCGGGGTGCGGCTGCTGGCGCGGGCCTGACTACCGGGCCGGGCCGAACTCGGCCCGCACCGCCTGCCCGTGCTGGTCCAGCAGCGGCGCGGCGCGCCGTTCCCGCGGGTCGTCGTACGCCGAGAGCTTCACCGGGTTGCCCGGCACCGGGAGGCCGCCGGCGTCGACGACCATGCGGCGCACCTCGGTCTGCGCGCTGCGCACCGCCTCCCCCACGCTGCTGATCGGTCCGCACGGCACGCCGGCGAGGTCGAGCTCGCCGAGCCAGTGCTCGGCCGTCGCGGTGCGCAGCAGCCCGGACAGCGCGGCGTCGAGCTCGGCGCGGTGCTCGTTGCGCAGCGCGTTGGTGACGAACCGCGCATCGGCCGCGAGCTCCGGCGCGCCGAGCGCCCGGGCGAGCGCGGCGAACAACCCGTCGTTGGCGGCGCAGACGACGATCTCGCGGTCGGCGCAGGCGTAGGAGCCGAACGGCACGATCGAGAAGTGCCCGTTGCCGACCGGCCCGGGCTCGACGCCGCTGGCGAGGTACGACAGCGCCGGGCTCTCCAGCAGGCTCACGCTCGCGTCGTACAGGGCGACGTCGACGTGGGTGCCGCGGCCGGAGCGGGCGCGGCCCAGCAGCGCGCTGGTGATGCCGCCCCAGGCGTGCAGCCCGGCCGAGAGGTCCGCGACCGGCACCCCCGGCTTGACCGGCGGCCCCCCGGGCTTCCCCGTGAGCGCGAGGATCCCGCTCATCGCCTGCACCACGGCGTCGTACGCCGGGCGCTGCGACCACGGGCCGGTGTGCCCGAACCCGGAGATCGAGCAGTAGACGAGGCCGGGCGACTCGGCGAGCAGCTCGTCCGGTCCGAGGCCGAGGCGGGCCATGACGCCGGGGCGGTAGTTCTCGACGAGCACGTCCGCCCGCAGCGCCAGCGCCCGCGCCACCGCGCGGTCCTCGGGCTGCTTGAGGTCGAGCGCGACGGACTCCTTGCCGCGGTTGACCCGGGCGAAGTAGAGCGAGCGCCCGTCGACGAACGGGCCGTACGCCCGGCTGTCGTCGCCGGCGCCCGGCCGCTCGACCTTGACGACCCGGGCGCCGAGGTCGGCGAGCATCATCGTCGCGAACGGCCCGGCGAGCACCCGGCTGAAGTCGGCGACGAGCAGCCCCTCGAGCGGGCCGGACCGGGACACGTCGTGCAGCACCCCCTCATCCTCGTGGGCGCTCCTGTGCCCCTGCGTGCTGTGCATGTCGTCCCGCTCCGCGCGCTGGACAGGAACGCGGGCAGCCGGTGTGGTGTTCTGACAGGCATGACCGGCACGACGACCCCGTCCGCTCCGTCGACCCTGTCCGCCGCTGACCGTTGTGACCGCTGCGGGGCCCAGGCGCGTGTGCGCGCCGTCCTGGCCTCGGGTGACCTGCTCTTCTGTGCACACCACGCGCACGAGTACGAGTCCAAGCTCAAGCCCGCCGCCGTCGACTGGGTCGACGAGACCGGGGCGCTGTCCCGCTAGCTCTGCCTGTCGAACGGCCGCCCGCGCTCCGCGGATGAGGCGCATGACGACGGTGTTGGTTCGGCAGAACGGCACCGATCCCGATGTCGGTGCCGCCAGGTCCGACCGCGCCGGCGTCGAGGGGGGGCTTGCCGGGCGGTCGGGGTCCGGGGTGGTGCGCGGTGCGGGTGCGTGGCATGGCACCGCCCCCGGTGCCTGCTGGTGCACAGGGCCGGGGGCGGCGCCGCCTGTGGAAGTTCAGCCCGCCGCACGCGCTCCCGGTCGCGTCGGCGCAAGCGTCGGCAGTCGCGTAGGGGCCACCGCCGGAACGGCCTTCGGGTGGGAGCGGTCGCCCAATGCCACGGCTCGGGCCTTGAGCCGCCTCGTTGTGCCCACAGCGCCCCGGCGAGCGAAACAGGCGGCCCCCCGACCGGGGGCGGGACAAGCCCCGGCAGCCGCACCGGAGCACCGACCCCCACAGCTACGCGGCCCGGACCCACCGGGGTAGCGACCGCCCCCTATGTCGATGATCTTGCTCCACCCCACGGCGACCTCATGCCCGAGCGGCGCGGCGGCAAGCCCGGCGAAGGCGAAGATTGCTGGCTCCGCGCGCCCACCCGGGAGGCGGCCGTCCTGCGTGCGGGGGCACCCCCGCCCGCCCCCTTGCCCAGCGGTGACCGTCCAGTTGCCTCACGCGACGCGCCGCGCCGGCGTGCCACGACTCCGTTTTCGTCGGGGTGGACGCCGCA
>JALYNK010000304.1 GCA_030773235.1 Actinomycetota bacterium
AGCTTGACCCGCTGCGCCTCGCCGCCGGACAGCGTCGGTGCCGGCTGACCGAGGCGGACGTACCCGAGCCCGACGTCGACGAGGGTCGTCAGGTGCCGGGAGATCGCGGGCACGGCGCGGAAGAACTCCGCCGCCTCCTCGATCGGCAGGTCGAGGACCTCCGAGATCGTCTTCCCCTTGAAGTGCACCTCGAGCGTCTCGCGGTTGTAGCGGGCGCCGGCGCACACCTCGCACGGCACGTACACGTCGGGCAGGAAGTTCATCTCGATCTTGATCGTGCCGTCGCCGGCGCACGCCTCGCAGCGGCCGCCCTTGACGTTGAACGAGAAGCGGCCCGGCAGGTAGCCGCGGACCTTCGCCTCGGTCGTCTCGGCGAACAACTTGCGCATGTGGTCGAAGACGCCGGTGTACGTCGCCGGGTTGGAGCGGGGCGTACGCCCGATCGGTGACTGGTCGACCCGCACCACCTTGTCGAGGTGCTCCAGCCCGGTGACCCGGGTGTGCCGGCCGGGCACGGTCCGGGCGCCGTTGAGCCGGTTGACGAGGACCGCGGCGAGGATGTCGTTGACGAGCGTCGACTTGCCGCTGCCGGACACGCCCGTGACGGCGACGAGCTGGCCGAGCGGGAACGCGACGGTGACGTCGCGCAGGTTGTGCTCGCGCGCGCCGACGACCTTGAGCTCCCGGCCGGCCGTGCGCGGACGGCGCTGCGCCGGCACCGCCATCTCGCGGCGGCCGGAGAGGTACTGGCCGGTGAGCGAGTCCGGGCTGTGCAGCAGGTCGTCCACCGTGCCCGACACGACCACCTGGCCGCCGTGCTCCCCCGCGCCCGGGCCGACGTCGACCACCCAGTCGGCGGCCCGGACGGTGTCCTCGTCGTGCTCGACGACGATGAGCGTGTTGCCGAGGTCGCGCAGCCGCTCGAGCGTCTCGATGAGCCGGCGGTTGTCGCGCTGGTGCAGCCCGATGCTCGGCTCGTCGAGGACGTAGAGCACGCCGACGAGGCCGCTGCCGATCTGGGTGGCGAGCCGGATGCGCTGCGCCTCACCGCCGGAGAGGCTCCCCGCCGACCGGGACAGCGAGAGGTAGTCGAGCCCGACGTCGAGGAGGAACCCGAGCCGGGCGTTGACCTCCTTGAGCACCCGCTCGGCGATGAGCCGCTGCCGCGCGTCGAGCTCGAGCCCCCGCAGGAACTCGGCGCAGTGGGCGATCGACAGGTCGGACACCTGGGCGATCGAGCGCCCACCGAGCGTCACGGCGAGGACCTCGGGCTTGAGCCGGGCACCCCCGCAGGTCGGGCAGGGCACCTCGCGCATGTAGCCCTCGAACCGCTCCCGGGTGGCCTCGCTCTCCGCCTCGCCGTGCCGGCGCTCGAGGAACGGGATCACGCCCTCGAAGTCGGCGTAGTAGCTGCGCTCGCGGCCGTACCGGTTCTTGTAGCGGACGTGCACCTGCGTGGGGTGGCCGTGCAGCACCGCCTTGCGCTGCGCGGCGGTGAGCTTGTCGAACGGCGTGCGGAGCGTGAAGCCGAGCGCGTCGCCGAGCGCCTCGACCAGCCGGCCGAAGTACTCCTGGTTGTGGCCGCTGCTCCACGGCGCGATGGCGCCCTCGGCGAACGACAGCGTCGGGTCGGGGACGACGAGCTCCGGGTCGACCTCCTTGCGGGTGCCGAGGCCGGTGCACTCGGGGCAGGCGCCGTACGGGCTGTTGAAGGAGAAGGAGCGCGGCTCCATCTCCTCGAACGACAGGTCGTCGTACAGGCAGGCGAGGTGCTCGGAGTAGGTGCGCTCGCGGTGCGGGTCGTCCTCGGGCAGGTCGACGAAGTCGAGCACGACGACGCCGCCGCCGAGCTGCAGCGCGGTCTCGACGGAGTCGGTGATGCGCCGGCGGGCCGTTGCCTTGACGGTGAGGCGGTCGACGACCACCTCGATCGTGTGCTTCTCCTGCTTCTTCAGCGTGGGCGGCTGCGCGAGCGCAGCGACGACGCCGTCGACACGGACGCGGCTGTAGCCCTTCGTCTGCAGCTCGGAGAACAGGTCGGCGTACTCGCCCTTGCGGCCGCGGACCACCGGCGCGAGCACCTGGAAGCGGGTGCCCTCCTCGAGCTCGAGCACGCGGTCGACGATCTGGCTGGGCTGCTGGCGCGCGATGACCCGGCCGCACTCCGGGCAGTGCGGCGTGCCCGCGCGGGCGTACAGCAGGCGGAGGTAGTCGTAGACCTCGGTGATCGTCCCGACGGTCGAGCGCGGGTTGCGGCTCGTCGACTTCTGGTCGATCGACACCGCCGGCGACAGGCCCTCGATGAAGTCGACGTCGGGCTTGTCCATCTGCCCGAGGAACTGCCGGGCGTACGCCGACAGGGACTCGACGTAGCGCCGCTGCCCCTCGGCGAAGATCGTGTCGAACGCGAGGCTGGACTTGCCGGAGCCGGACAGCCCGGTGAACACGATGAGGGCGTCGCGCGGCAGGTCGAGCGACACGTCCTTGAGGTTGTGCTCGCGCGCGCCCCGCACGACCAGACGGTCGGCCACGAGGGTCCAGGCTACCGTCGGGCGCCGACAGAACGCGCGTCCGAGGAGTCGCCGTGGCCTACACGGGAGTGGTCGAGCAGGGCGGTCCGGCCGACGTGCGCGAGGTCCCCGGGCTGCGCATCACCAAGGTCTGCACGCCGCCGTTCACCAACAACTGCTACCTGCTCCGCTGCACCGCGACCGGCGACACGCTGCTCGTCGACGCGGCCGGCGACGCTCCCCGGCTGCTTGAGCTCGTGGGCGACGGGCACCTGGTCGGCGTCGTCGAGACGCACAACCACTGGGACCACGTCGGGGCGCTCGCCGAGGTCGTCGGAGCGACCGCGGCTCCGGTGATCGCGCACCTGGCGGACGCGCCCGAGCTGCCCGTGCTGGCGGACCGGCTCGTCGACGACGGCGACGAGGTGCAGGTGGGGCAGGCCCGCTTGGGCGTCATCCACCTGCTCGGGCACACACCGGGGTCGATCGCGCTGCTGTACGAGGGCGACCCCGAGCGGCCGCACCTGTTCACCGGCGACAGCCTGTTCCC
>JALYNK010000305.1 GCA_030773235.1 Actinomycetota bacterium
GCGCGGCGCCGGGCGTGCCCCGGGCGCGCACGGCGAGGCTCCACTGCAGGTCCTCGGCCCGCAGCGCGGGCGCGTACGGCGTCCAGCGCACGGTCAGGCGGTCGCCGTCCCAGCGCACCTCCTCGACGCAGTGGTCGAGGGCGAGCTCGTCGGTGATGTCGTACGCCTCGTCGGGGACCGCGCCCTCCCGCAGCAGCGGGTACCGGGCGAGCACCTGGCCGTCCTCGACGAGCGGCTCCGGGCGCCGCTGCGTCACCTCGAACCGGGCGAGCGCGAGGAGCCCGGCGAGGTCGCCGGCGGCGAGGAGCGCGGCGCGCACCCGATCGAGGGCCGGCAGCCGGGCGACCAGCGGCGCCGAGAAGCGGGGCATGAGCGGTCGCGCCCGGTCGACGTACGCCTGCTGCTGCTCGGGCGTCATCCCCAGCAGGTTGTGCCCGAGCACCTTGACGAGCACCTCGACCGCGAGGAACCGCTCGAGGAGGTCGTCGCGGCGCGGGCCGGGCGGGACGCGGGCCTCGACGAGGCCGATCGCCCGGTCGACGACGCCGTACAGGGTGGCGGGGTCGGCCACGGTTCGGGTGGCGTTGCCGGCGTCCTCGCGCAGCACGAGGTAGGAGCAGGCCCGGCTCGCGACGACCGAGATCGCCGAGCGGCGAGGTACGCGCCGAGGACGAACTCCTGGTCCTCCGCGTAGCGCAGTCCTTCGACGAACCGCAGGCCGTTCTCCACGACGAGGTCGCGGCGGAAGAGCTTCTGCGCGCTGAGCGACCACACCGCCCGGGTGCTCCAGACGTCCCCCCGCTCCACGTCGGCGGCGAACGGCGCCCGCGGCGCGGAGCGCCCGACACCGACCAGCCGGCCGAGGACGACGTCCGCGTCGTTGCGGCGGGCCGCCGCCACCAGCAGCTCCAGCCCGTCCGGCGCGAGGACGTCGTCGGGATCGGCGAAGAAGAGGAACTCACCGCGGCTCAGGCGCACCCCGGTGTTGCGCGGCCCGCCGGGACCGCCGGAGTTGGCCTGGTGCACCACGACCACGCCGGGCCGGTCGGCCGCGAACGCGTCGAGCAGCGCCCCCGTGCCGTCCGTGGACCCGTCGTCCACGACGACGAGCTCGACCGCGGCCGGGTCGAGCGTCTGAGCGAGCACGGAGTCCAGGAACCGGCCGATCCAGCGCTCGACCTGGTAGGCCGCGACCACGACGCTGACGACGGGGCCCGCCCCGGTGGGCTGTCCGGTCACGGTGCAGGGGGCACCCGCGTCGGCTCGACCGCGAGCCGGCGCGGGCTGGTGAGGAAGCCCACGCCCCAGGCGCCGTGCATCGTGGCGAACACCAGCGGCAGCCGGGCCCGCACCGGCAGCGGCAGGCCGCCCCCCTCGTACGCGGAGGCGAGCAACACGGCCGCGGCGTAGGTGAGCGGCGGGACGAGCCCGATCCGCCGGCCGGTGGCGGCGAGCACCGCGCCCCCGGCGACGCCGAGCACCGCGACGGGCGGGACGAGGTAGTGCAGGCGCACGGAGTCGGGGTGCCGGCGCATGACGACCCGGCGCCAGCGGCCGTAGTCGCGGTACTGCCGAGCGAGCGCGCGCAGCGTCGGCCGCGGGCGGTACGTCACGCGCAGCTCGGGGGTGAACCAGACGAGCCCGCCCGCGCCTCGCAGCCGGTGGTTGAGCTCCCAGTCCTGCGCCCGCGCGAAGCGCGGGTCGTACCCCCCCACCGCATGCAGCGCCGCGCGCCGGAACACGCCGAGGTAGACCGTGTCGGCCGGGCCGGCCTCGCCGCCGTAGTGGAAGCGCCCGGCACCGACCCCGAACGGCGACGTCATGGCGCGGGCGACCGCCCGCTCGAACGGCGTGGTGCCCTCGGCCGCCATGATCCCGCCCACGTTGACCGCTCCGGTCTCCTGCAGGACGTCGACGGCGCGGCGCAGGTAGCCGGGCGGCAGCAGGGCGTGCCCGTCGACGCGGGCGACGACCTCGCCGGTGGCCGCCGCGAGCGCGGCGTTGAGCGCGTCCGGCGTGCGGCCGGACGGGTTGTCGACCAGGCGGAGCCCCGGGTGCTCGGCGGCGAGCTCGCGCGCGATGCGGTGCGTGTCGTCGCGCGAGGGGCCGAGGGCGAGCACGACCTCCACGGGCCCCGGGTAGTCCTGGGCCAGGATGCGCCGGACGCTCGCCCGCAGGTGCCGGGCCTCCTCGCGCACCGGCATGACGACGCTGAGCGCCGGCCAGTCGACCCGCTCCGGGTCGGGCCGGCTCACACGTCCTCGAGGCTGGTCGGCGTCTCGCCCACCTCGAGGAAGCGCGTGTACGCCTCCACGACCTCGCCCGTGGGCCCCTGCTGCAGCAGCCGGCCCTTGTGCATCCAGATGGCGGTGTCGCACAGCTGCTTGACGCTCCCGAGCGCGTGGCTGACCAGGAAGATCGTGCGCGCCTCGGCGACGAGCTGCTGCATCTTCTCGAACGACTTGCGCTTGAAGCGGGCGTCGCCGGTCGACAGCGCCTCGTCGATGAGCAGGATGTCCGGCTCGAGGTTCACCGCGACGGAGAAGCCCAGCCGGCTGTACATGCCGCTCGAGTACGTCTGCATCGGCATGTCCATGAACTCGCCGAGCTCGGCGAACTCGGCGATCTGCTCGTACCGCTCCTCCAACTCCTCCGGCGACAGACCCGCCGCGAGGCCGCCGAGAACGACGTTCTCCCGACCGGTGAGGCGGCGGTTGAACCCGACGCCGAGGGCGAGCAGCGTGCTCACCCGGCCGCGCACCTCCACCCGCCCCTGGGAAGGCGGCAGGATGCCGGCCACGGTGCGGACGAGGGTGCTCTTGCCGGCGCCGTTGGCGCCGACGATGCCGAGCACGGTGCCGGTCGGCACCTCGAACGAGACGTCCGTGACCGCCTGGATCTCGCGGACCACGCGCTGTCGGCGGCCGAGCCGCTTCAGCGTGCCGAGCAGCGTCGGCTTGCGCTGGATCGACGTCCGGTAGACGACCGAGAGGTCCTGCACCTTGACGGCGAGCGGCTCCGCTCCGGTGCGCACCGCC
>JALYNK010000306.1 GCA_030773235.1 Actinomycetota bacterium
CCGCCCCGCTGGCCGAGCGCGCCGGCGCGGACCTCCTGCGCGACGTGCCCGCCCTCGCGGCCTGGCTCGCAGAGCTCGACGGCCGGCTGGTGCTGGGCAACTACGCGTACGCCGACGGCGCGGCGCACGTCCGGGTCGCGGCGGCGGCGGACGCTCTCACCGTGCACCTGCGCCGCGAGCGGCCCGACACGGCGCTCGCGTTCCTGGCCACGCCCACCGACGTCTTCGCGGTGCCACCGGAGGTGGTGTCCCACGCCGAGCGCGCCTGGGACCGGCGGGCCGCCGCGGGACGGGTGCTGTCGGCCGCCAGCGGAGGGCGGCTCCTGGCGCGCCACTACCCACCCGGGTCGGGGACCGGCCTGGCCGACAGCCTCGTCCCGGCGCAGGGACCGAACTACGCGCTCGCCAAGCGCGTGCAGCGCTGGCGGGCGACCACCGAGCGCGTGCGGGGGGCGACCGTGAGCCTCACCGTGGCGCCGCCGACCAGCACCCGGTCGGTGACGAAGAACCGGGCCCTCGCCGCCGCGTACGCCGGGGCGCACCGGTTCGGCGTCGAGGTGTTCGAGCCCGTCACGAGCACGACGCTGCTCGCCGCCCTGCTCGTGCACCACCTGCGCACGGGCGCTCCGCCGCACGAGCACCCGTGGCAGGACGAGGCCGACGAGGCCGCTCACGGCGGCCTGTGGCGCACCCCGTACGACCCGCGCAGCGCGCTCGGCCTGGCCGCGGTCCTGGGACTGCCCGCGCTCGGGCTCAGCTCCGTGCAGCGCCGGAGGACCTGACGCGGGTCCGCCGGCGCCGCCGCGGGCAGAGCAACCGCGCACGGAGTTCTCCGGGAGGCGCAGGTGCAGGTCCAGGTCGATGACGTGAGCGAACTGCGGTTCGCCGACGGCACGGTGGTCACGGCGGCGAGCGCGCTGGCGCCGCTCGCGGGCGGCTGGCTCGTGGCACAGGACGACTCGACCTTCGCGGCGTGGGTGCGCGACGGCGGCGTCGAGCCGCTCCGCCTCGTACCGCCGGTCGAGGGGCTCGACGTGTTCCGGGAGGCGGAGGGCACCAAGCACCTCAAGCCCGACCTCGAGGCGGCGACGCAGGTGCAGGCCGGCGACGGCACCCTGGGCGCGCTCCTGCTGGGCTCCGGCTCGAGCCCGCGGCGCATGCGGGGCGTGCTCGTGCTGGACCGGCCGGACGGACCGGAGGTCCGCGTCGCCGACCTCACCGCGCTGTACGAGGCGGCGGCGCGCGCGCTCGGCCTGGACGTCGACTCGCTCAACTTCGAGGGGGTCTGCCGCAGCGACGGCACGCTGCGCTGGTTCAACCGCGGCAGCCTCGCCGGCGGGGTCCCCACGGCGAGCGTCGACCTCGACCACGACGCGCTCGTCGCCGCGTTCCTCGGACGCGGCGCCGTCGCGGACGTCGGCGTCGGCGCGCCCCGCCGCTACGACCTCGGCGAGGTGCAGGGCGTGGGGCTGGCCGCGACCGACGCCGTGGCGCTCCCCGACGGCCGGCTGCTGCTGAGCGCCGCGGCCGAGGACACGCCGAACGCCGTCGACGACGGCCCCGTCGTGGGCAGCGCGCTCGCGCTGCTCGCACCCGACCGCGACGACGACGCCGTCCTGGACCTCGCGCCCCTGCCCGTCGTCGACGGGCTCGTGCACAAGGTCGAGGGCCTCGGGATCCTCGACCCCCTGCCCGACGGCGTACGGCTGCTGGCCGTCGTCGACGCCGACGACCCGGGGGTCGCCGCCAAGCAGCTGTCGCTCACCGTCCGCTGGTGACGACCGCGGCGCGGCGGGCAGGGAGAGGGGCATGACCGAGTCTCAGCAGCAGATCGTCGTCGTCGGCCCGCAGGGCGGGATGCCCGTGCACGGGGACGGCGCGGACGGTACGGAGGAGCGCAGCCCGGTCGAGCTCGTCGAGCAGCCGGCGAAGGTCATGCGGATCGGCTCGATGGTCAAGCAGCTGCTGGAGGAGGTGCGCTCCGCGCCGCTCGACACTGCGGCCCGGGAGCGCCTGGCCGAGGTGCACTCCCGCTCCGTCGCGGAGCTGTCGGACGGGCTCGCTCCCGAGCTGCGCGAGGAGCTGGAGCGCCTGACGCTGCCGTTCGGCGAGACTGCGAGCCCGACCGACGCCGAGCTCCGGGTCGCGCAGGCCCAGCTCGTGGGCTGGCTCGAGGGGCTGTTCCACGGGATCCAGACGGCGCTGTTCGCGCAGCAGATGGCCGCGCGCATGCAGGCCGAGCAGCGGGGCGGACGGCCCGCGCTGCCGGGAGGGTCGCAGGGTCCGCAGCCCGGCCCGCCGCCCGGCCCGCTCGGTCACGGCCCGGGCACGGGGCAGTACCTCTAGCTAGGTCCGCTCGGGTGCCGCGCGCACCCGCGCCGAGCTGGTCGACGTCCGGCGGCTAAGGCCAGCCCTGCTCGAGCAGCGGCGTGACGGTGACCTCGTTGAGCACCAGGCCCGGCGGCGCCGCGGCGATCCACACGACGAGCTCGGCGACCTGCTCGGGCGGCAGCGCGTCCGCGGGAACGGTCGGCGTCGCGGACCCGCGGTCCTCCGGCGCCCACACGCCCCAGCTGGTGTCCATCGCGCCCGGGTAGAGCACGCACGCCCGGATGCCGTGCGGCCTGCCCTCGGCCGCGAGCGCCTGGGTGAGCCCCGTGAGGCCGAACTTCGCCGCGCAGTACGCCGTCGCGCCGGCCCAGCCGCGCCGCCCGGCCACCGAGGACACGTTGACGACCGTGCCGCCACCGCGCTCGACCATGCCGTTCCACACCAGCTTCGCGAGCTGGAAGGACGCGCGGAGGTTGACGTTCAGCACGCGGTCCCAGCCGGCGACGTCGAGCTGGGTCACCGGACCGGGTACGTCGGTGCCGGCCGCGTTGACGAGCACGTCGACCCCGCCGAGCTCCGCCGCGACCTGCGCGGCCGCGCGCTCCACCGCGGCGGCGTCGGCGAGATCCACCGGCACGGCGGCGGCCCGGACACCGGCGGCCCTGATCTGCTCGGCGGTGCGCTGCAGGTCGTCCGCGCCGCGGG
>JALYNK010000307.1 GCA_030773235.1 Actinomycetota bacterium
ACCGCTACAACAACGCCGACCACAGCATGATGACGGCCCTGCTCACCGCGCAGAACATCCTCGGCGCGGCGCCCCCGCACGACGTGTGGAGCGTGAACGTCGAGGAGGACTACCACGAGGAGCAGCGCACCCCGAAGTCCGGGACCTCCGGCACCGGCCGAGACGCGCCGGTCATCCCGCGCCGGTGACGCTCGACCCGCCGCCTGACGAAGTGCCGGCTCCGGCAAGGTCGCAACCGGTCGCGGCGCGGTCCACCCGTCCACCGGAACCGCTCGCGGGCGAGTCCGTCCGTACCGGAGCCCGCGTCTTGCGGCCGATGTCGGCACTGCTGGTCGTCGGGCTGCTCTTCGTCGTCGCGCAGCTTCTGCTGGTGCCGCTGGGCCGCGACCTGGAGAACGACGAGGCCGTCTACCTCAGCCAAGTCAGCCGCTTCACCGCGCCGGCGCCTTGGGAGGCGCACCGATCGTGGGGCCTGCCAGTGCTGCTCCTGCCGGTCGGACTGGTCACGAAGTCGGTCCTGGCCATGCGCATGTACCTCGTGCTGGTGTCCGGCGCAGCCCTCGTCCTGGCCTTCCGACCCTGGCTGCGGGTGCTCCCAGGCGCCACCGCAGCGCTGGCCGCGCTGCTGTTCGCCTCGAATTGGGTGGCGCTGTTCTACGCCTCCGAGGCCAGCCCCAATCTCTACATCGCGCTCGCCGGGGTGGCCGCCGTGGGGCACCTGGCCCGGCTGTTCGTCGTCCCGGACGACCGCGTCGCGCTGGTCGGGCTGGCCGCGGCCTTCGCCTGCGCCGCACTGGTCCGCCCGACGGACAGCATCTGACTCGCCCTGCCGGTCGTGACGGTGCTGGTGATCTCGTGGCGGCGCCAGTGGCGCGCCGCCGTCGCGCTACTCGCCGGGTTGCTCGTCGGGTGGGCTCCCTGGCTCGTCGAGGCGCTCGTGCAGTTCGACGGCCCGCTGGCGCGGTACCGCGAGGCGCGAGCGCCCGCCGGCTCCGGGCTCGGCTTCACGCTGTCCAAGCACCTGCGCCTGCTGGACGGCGACCGCACCTGCTGTTTCGCCGAGGACCGCGTGCCCTACGTGCCGGTCGCCGGGCTCCTGTGGTGGGTCGGGCTGTCCCTGCTCGCGACCCTTGGGCCGCTGCTCGTCCGAGCGCGGGACCATTGGCGCGGTACCGCGCTCGCCCTGGTCACCGGCGTGACCATCGGCGTGGCCTACCTTCTGCTCACCCGCTTCGCCGTGTCCCGCTTCCTGCTGCCCACGTACGCCCTGCTCGCCGTTCCCGCGGCGACGGCGCTGGGAGAGCTCGTGCGGCGAGCGCGGTCGCGCGCCGGGGTGGGGCGCGTTGCGCTCGCCGCCGTCGCGCTGCTCGGCGCAGCCGACCTGACCTGGCACGCCACCGTCGCGCGCAAGATCGGGACGGAGCAGGTGCGGGCTCGAGCGCCCTTCCCGGTGCTCGCGGAGGCGCTGAACGCGCGCGGTCTGGTCGCGCCCTGCGTCCTGCTAGGTCAGCGCAGCCAGAATATCGGCTACCACGCCGGGTGCGTCTCCGGGCGGACGGGCACCTCCCGAGACCTGCGCAACCCGGCGGCGGCCGAGCGCGCCATCGCGGAGGGCTATCGGGTCGCCTACCTGTGGCGCACTCCTCTGCCCCGCAGCTCGTACCTGCGCGGCTGGCTAGCCATACCGCTGCCTGAAGCCGGGGCTGGCTGGACGGTGTACGTCCCGCCGCACGGGTCCTGGCTGTCGCCGCCCGTCGCCTCCGGGCCGTAAGCAGGCGGGAGGAGCCGTACGGGGACCGCCCACCGACGGTCAGCCGGTGCCGCCGACGCCCGGACGAGCGCGCGCACGACCTCGAGCACCCGCGCCGGGCCGGTGGCCCGGGGGCGCAGCACGGCCGAGCCGCCGCCCCGGCCGGCTCCCATGCCGTCGAGGGATCCAGCAGCGCGTCGCCGGCGCTGCGCGACCGGCGCCGGTCACCTCCAGCACGTACGCGCGCGCCATGTAGTCGGCTTGCACGGGAGGTGCACGGCGCGGGCGCCCTCGAGCTCGCACAGCTCCGCCGCGAGCCGGTCGGCGCGGGCGCGGTGGTCGAGCAGCTGCTGGTTGAGGTCGCGGGCGCGGTCGACGGCTTGCTGCGCGCGCTCGCGCACGACGGCGCGACCGGCGGTTTCGCAGGCGGCCTCCGCGTGCTCGACCGCGGCGACGAGGTGCTGCACAGCGAGCTGGTCGTTGATGGTCGCGGCGGCGTCGGGAGTAACCCTGCCGGCGGCGGCGTCGGTGGGCTCAGCTCGGCGCTCGCGGGTCGGCGAGCTGCTGCCGCAGCGCGGCGTCGCTGGTTTGCGTGTAGACCGTCCAGGGCTGATGCCCGTCTACGTCGTAGCCGGACTGCAGCGATCCGAACGCCTGGGCAATCTGGGTGCGCTGCTCGATGTTCTGGTAGAGCACGATCTCGACCTTCTCGCCACCGACCGTGCAGGGCCCGTCTTCCTTCGCGAACATCACCTCGGGTCGCTGCCACTGGACCCCCGAGCGGATCGCCGCCCGCGACCGGGCCGTCGCCGCCGCCGGGCTGCGCATGCACACGGTCCTCGCGCTGGCTCCCGACGGCACTGCCGCCGGGTACACGGAGGTGGCCGTCAGCGTGGACGGGGCGTACGGCTGGCAGTGGAGCACTAGCGTCGACCCGGCGGCCGGCTCAGGATGCTGGTCCAGGCCGTCCATGGTGGAGCGGCTGCGGGCGCACGAGGCTGCGCTGCACGTTGTGTCAACACTTGGAACGCCGAGAGCAACCGGCACATGATCGCGGTGAACGAGGTGCTCGGCTACGAGGTCGTGGACCGCGGGGGCGAGTGGCAGCTGGACCTCGAGCAGGGGGGACGCGGCTCCGGCGTTGTGAGGGTGCTCACGTTCCCGATCACAACTGCGTCACAGCTGCTCCTCCACGGTGCGCGGGCGCGTGGTATGGCTCGGTTCGGGCACATGTGGCCCGTGCCCTCAGCGCCCGCCGTGCCCCGCTCTGCCCCCGTCGCCCCG
>JALYNK010000308.1 GCA_030773235.1 Actinomycetota bacterium
GGCTTCATCACGCAGACGACGACGTTCACCGCGACGCTCGGTGCCGCGTTCGCCTTCGCCATCGTCGTCTCGATCCTGGTGGACATCGCCGTCCAGCTGAACGTGTGGCGCGTCATCGGGGTGTCGGGGCGACGCGCCCAGGAGCTGGGCAACCTCGTCCTGCCCGGCGTCGGCCACGCCCTGGCCGGCCTGGTGGTCCTCGGCGGACTGGTGTTCAACATCGGTAACGTCGCCGGCGGCGGACTCGGGCTTGACGCCCTCCTCGGGCTCGACCCGCGGATCGGCGGCGCGATCACCGCTGCGGTGGCCATCGCCATCTTCCTGAACCGCTGGGCGGGCATGGCGATGGACCGCATGGTCGTCGTGCTCGGCGTATTGATGATCGCGCTGACGGCGTACGTCGCTGTCGTGTCCCGGCCGCCCGTCGGCGCCGCGCTGCGCAACGTCGTCCTGCCCGAGGACGTCCAGTTCCTCGCGATCACCACCCTGATCGGCGGCACGGTCGGCGGCTACATCACCTATGCCGGTGCCCACCGGCTCCTGGACTCCGGGGTCACCGGCCCGGAGCACGTCGGCGAGATCAGCCGCAGCTCGGTGACGGGCATCCTCGTCACCGGGGTCATGCGGGCCGTGCTGTTCCTCGCCATCCTCGGTGTCGTCGCCGGCGGAGCCACCCTCGCCGCCGGCAACCCCGCCGCGTCGGCGTTCGAGTCCGCCGCCGGCGAGATCGGGCTGCGGCTGTTCGGCGTCATCCTGTGGGCGGCGAGCATCACGTCCGTGATCGGAGCGTCGTACACCTCCGTCAGCTTCCTCACGTCCTCCTCCACCCAGGGCGACGCCCGTCGCAACCTCCTGATCGTGGCCTTCATCGCGGTCAGCACGACCGTCTACCTGGTCGCCGGCAAGGCCCCGGTCGCTCTGCTGATCTTCGCCGGCGCCTTCAACGGCCTGATCCTGCCGCTCGGCTTCGCCGTGCTGCTGTGGGTCGCCGCGCGCCGTACGGACGACCTGTTGAACGGCTACCGCTATCCCCGCTGGCTGCTCGGCGTCGGCGTGCTCGCGTGGCTGCTCACGCTCTACCTCGGCTACCAGTCGCTCAGCGGACTGGCGAAGCTGTGGCAGTGACGGACGGCGGCCCGCGGCGGACGTCCGTCGACCTCAACAGCGACCTCGGTGAGTCCTTCGGCCGCTGGGTGCTCGGCAACGACGCCGCGCTGCTGGAGGTGGTGACCAGCGCCAACATCGCCTGCGGGTTCCACGCCGGCGACCCCAGCACGCTGCGGCGCACCTGCGAGCAGGCCGCGGCGCGCGGTGTCGTGATCGGCGCGCAGGTCGCGTACCCCGACCTCGCCGGCTTCGGTCGGCGGTTCGTGGACATGGCGGCCGGCGAGCTCACCGACGCGGTGCTCTACCAGATCGGCGCGCTGGACGGGCTGGCCCGGGTCGCGGGTGCCCGGGTCGCGTACGTCAAGCCGCACGGAGCGCTGTACAACACCGTCGTTGTCCACGAGGTGCAGGCCGCGGCCGTGGTGCGGGCGGTCGCCGAGTACGACGCCGGGCTCGCCGTGCTGGGCCTGCCCGGCTCGGTCGTGCTCCGGCTGGCCCAGGAGACCGGCCTGCGGACGGTCGCGGAGGCGTTCGCCGACCGGGCGTACACCTCCGAAGGCACCCTGGTCCCGCGGAGCCGGCCGGGCGCGGTGCTGCACGACCCGCAGGCGGTGGCGGAGCGCGTCGTGCGCCTGGTCACCGCCGGCGAGGTGCTCGCTGTCGACGGCAGCGTGGTCCGGGTCCGTGCCGACTCTGTCTGCGTGCACGGCGACTCACCGGACGCCGTCGCGATGGCGCGCGCGGTACGGGCTGCGCTGGAACGCGCGGACGTTCAGCTGCAGGGGTTCGCCGCGTGAGGCTGCTGCCCTGCGGCGACGTGGGTCTGCTCGTCGAGCTACCCGGTCTCGACGAGGTGCTCGCCCTGCACGCCGAGCTGGCCGCCGAGCCGCTGCCCGGGCTCGCCGACCTGGTCCCGGCGGCCCGCACCCTGCTGGTGCGCATCGACCCGGCTCGGACGACGGTCGCCAACGCGGCCCGCGCGGTGGCCCAGGCGCGCCCCCGGCCGCAGCAGCGGGCCGTGCCCGCCCTCGTCGAGGTGCCCGTCCGGTACGACGGCCCCGACCTGGCCGAAGTGGGACGGCTGACCGGCCTCGGCGAGCGCGGGGTGGTGGAGGCCCACACCGCCCAGCCGTGGACGTCGGCGTTCGCGGGTTTCGCGCCCGGCTTCGGCTACCTCGTGGGCAGCGACGACCGCCTGCGCGTGCCGCGGCGACCGACGCCGCGCACGAAGGTGCCGGCAGGCTCCGTCGGGCTCGCCGGCGAGTTCAGCGGGGTCTACCCGCGCGAGTCGCCGGGCGGCTGGCAGCTCATCGGGCGGACCGAGCTGCGGATGTGGGACCTCGAGCGCGACCCGCCGGCGCTGCTGCAGCCCGGGGTGCAGGTGCGGTTCGTGGCGGTCGCATGAGCTCCCTGGAGGTCCTCGCGACCGGCCCGCTGGCCACGGTGCAGGACCTCGGCCGGCCGGGGTACGCGAGATGGGGCGTCGGAGTGTCGGGCGCCGCCGACCGCCGCGCGCTGCGGCTCGGCAACCGGCTGGTCGGCAACCCCGAGGGGGCGGCGGGGCTCGAAGCCACGTTCGGCGGGCTCGCCCTGCGACCCGACGGCGACGTCGTCCTTGCGGTGACCGGGGCCCGGTGCGCAGCGACCGTCGACGCCCGCCCGGTCGGGCACGACTGTCTGGTCACGGTCCGCGCCGGCAGCGTGCTGCGGCTGGACACCCCTTCCGCCGGGCTGCGGGCCTACGTCGCGGTGCGGGGCGGCGTCGCCGTCGACCCGGTGCTCGGCTCCCGGTCGACGGACCTGCTGTCCGGCCTCGGCCCGCCGGTGCTGACCGCCGACACGCTGCTGCCGGTCGGGCCACCTCCGCCGCGCTTCCCCTGCGTCGAGGTCGCCCCCGTCGCCGACCCGCCCA
>JALYNK010000309.1 GCA_030773235.1 Actinomycetota bacterium
CAAGGACGCCAGCGCCAAGACCCGAAGGCTGGCGCTGGACGCGGGCACCGTAGAGGCGCTCCGTCGACACCGGGCCGCTCAGCTGCAGGAGCGGCTCGCCTGGGCCGGCGACTGGCAAGATCACAGGCTGGTGTTCGTACGCGAGGACGGGTCGCCGCTCAACCCGTCCACGATCGGCCAACAGCTGACCGTGCGGGCGCGGCAGGCCGGGCTGCCGCACGTGCGCGTCCACGACCTCCGACACACGTACGCGACCCTCGCGCTGGAGGCCGGCGTCCACCCCAAGGTCGTCAGCGAGCGGCTCGGGCACGCCTCGATCGGGATCACCCTGAACCTGTACAGCCACGTGACCGAAGGCATGGACCGCGGCGCTGCCGATCTCGTCGCCGGCCTGCTGTCGTGACGAACCGCCCTGGCGGCGGCAGGCACGCCAGGAGCTGTCGAGCCAACCGCCGTTAGCCCGCCGTTATCGGAGCAGCCCGCGAGGCCGTGGGACGGATGTTCGCAGTCGACCGCTGTCGCAGGTCAAACGGGTGCGGCCTGCCGGGCGAGCGCAGTGAGGCGGGAGACCGCCCGTAGGTACTTCTTGCGGTAGCCGCCGCGCAGCAGCTCGTCCGGGAACAGCGCCTCGAGCGGCACGCCGCTCGCGACCACCGGGACGTCGCGGTCGTACAGCCGGTCGGCGAGCACGACGAGGCGGAGCGCGGCGTTCTGGTCGCTGACGGGCTGGACGCCGCGCAGGCAGACCAGCGACACGTCGTCGACGAGCGCGCCGTACCGGCTGGGGTGCAATGACGACAGGTGCGCGAGCAGGGCGCCGAAGTCGTCGTACGACGCGCCGGGCTCCGTCTCGGCCCGCCGCCGGACGTCGTCGTCGGAGGCCGGGGGCGGCGCGGCGGGCAGCCCGCGGTGGCGGTAGTCCTCGCCGTCGATGCGCTGCGCGCGGAACCGCGCGGCGAGCCCCTGGATCTCGCGGAGGAAGTCCTGCGCGGCGAACCGGCCCTCGCCGAGCGCCTCGGGCAGGGTGTTGGAGGTGGCGGCGAGCCGCACGCCGGCGTCGGACAGCCGGGTGAGGAACGTCGAGACCAGCACGGTGTCGCCGGGGTCGTCGAGCTCGAACTCGTCGACGGCGAGCAGGCGGTGCCCGGACAGCGCCTCGACCGCCGACCCGAACCCCAGCGCGCCGACGAGGTTGGTCAGCTCGACGAAGGTGCCGTACGCCTTGGGCTCGGGCGCCTCGTGCCAGAGCGAGGCGAGCAGGTGGGTCTTGCCGACGCCGTAGCCGCCGTCGAGGTAGACGCCGCTCGGCCCCTCCGGCGCGCGCGGGCGCCCGAACAGCCGGCGGCGCGGCGACGGCCCGATCTGCCCGGCGAACTCCCGCAGCACCCGCACCGCCTCGGCCTGGCTGGGCTGCGCGGGATCGGGGACGTACGTCTCGAACCGGGCGCTGTCGAACCGCGGCGGCGGGACGAGCGACGCGACGAGGGACGCGGCCGGGACCTCGGGGGCCCGGCCGGCCAGGCTGACCGGCACGGGCTAGGCGGGCGCTCCGGCCGCGTCCTCACCGGCGTCCGCGTCGGGCGAGCCCTGTGTCGTCTCCTCGTCGGCGGTGCCGGTGCCGCCCGGGTCGCCGTACGTCGTACCGGGCGAGCTCTGGCCGGGCGAGAACTGGTCGGCGGTCATGCCGGTCGCCGACAGCCCGGCGCCGGCGAGGTCAGGGTCGGGCTGCTGCTCGGTCATGCGGCGCTCCTACCCCGCGCGGCCGGGGGGAACGCGCACGGGGAGCGGGCCTAGGGTGCTGCGACATGGCCGGGAGCGGGACGACGACAGGCGCCGACCCGCAGGTGGTGGGCCCGTACCTCGCCCGCACGCTCGGCGAGCCGGCCTGGTCGGACTGCAGAGTCACGCTCATCGCGGGCGGCAAGAGCAACCTCACGTACCGCGTCGACTCGGCCGCGGGCTCGCTGGTGCTGCGCCGGCCGCCGCTCGGGCACGTGCTGCCGACCGCGCACGACATGGTCCGCGAGCACCGGGTCATGGCGGCGCTCGCCGACACCCCGGTGCCGGTGCCTCGAATGGTCCAGCTGTGCACCGACGACGCCGTGCTCGGTGGCCCGTTCTACGTGATGGAGCGGGTCGAGGGGCACGTCTGCCGCGAGGCGCTGCCGGACGGGTATGCGGACACGCCCGACCTGCGGCACACCGTCGGCGAGGGGCTGGTGCGGGTCCTCGCCGACCTGCACGGCGTCGACCCGGCGCGGGTCGGGCTCGCCGACTTCGGCCGACCGGAGGGGTACCTCGCCCGCCAGGTCCGGCGCTGGGGCACCCAGTGGGAGGCGACGCGGCTGCCGGGGCACGAGGCGCTCGACGAGCTCGCCGCGCGGCTCGCCGCGGACGTGCCGGTGAGCGCGCGGGCGGGCGTCGTGCACGGCGACTACCGGCTCGACAACACGCTGCTGCACCCCGCCGAGCCGGGCCGCATCGCGGCGGTGCTCGACTGGGAGATGTCGACCCTCGGCGATCCGCTGGCCGATCTCGGGATGCTGCTCGTCTACTGGGCGCAGGCCGACGACGGCGAGGTGCGCGGAGCGGCCGCGGTGGTGCCGGCGGCGACGTCGCTGCCCGGGTTCCCGACGCGGGCGGAGGTCGCCGAGCTGTACGCCTGCGCCACCGGCGCGGACCTCGCACCGCTGCCCTGGTACGTCGCGTTCTCGTTCTTCAAGCTCGCCGTGGTGTGCGCCGGGATCGTTGCGCGGGCGCGGGGCGGCGCGATGGTGGGTCCGGGCTTCGAGGGCATCGAGACGCGCATCGGCCCGCTGGTCGAGCTCGGGGGTACGACGCTCGCCGACGGCACCGTGCACTGAGGGCCGTGGAGCGGCCGGGCGCAGCCGACCTCGAGCTGGTCGGCGCCGCCGTGAGCGCGCTGCGCCGCGGGCTCGGGCCGCCCCGGCACCCGGCGGCGG
>JALYNK010000310.1 GCA_030773235.1 Actinomycetota bacterium
CGCGGACTGGCGGTGGTGACTGCCGCGGTGCTCATCCCGCTGCTACCTGTCACCACCTCGGCAGCAGCGGTTCTCGCCAAGGCTCCGACGTCGAACGCCTCGATCACCGGGCCGTTCAGGTGACGTTCTCGGAGCCGGTGCAGGGTGTGAACAGCACGTCGTTCACCGCCCGGGTGGCTGGCACGACCACGGCGGTGCCGGGCACCGTGGTCGCGACCGACTCCACCCACGCCAGGTTCACGCCCACCGCCCCGCTGGTGCCCGGGCAGTCCTATGAGCTGTCCCTGAGCAGTGCCGTCACGAGCACCACCAGGCGTGCGCTGCTCCGGTCCAGCTGGAAGGTGCGGACCTCGCTCGTCGTCGACCAGACGTCGCCTGCGGTGCAGACGGTGTGGGACCGGGACGGCAGCACCGCGTCCAGCGGCGGGTCGTACGCCGCCTCCCGGACCGCCGGGGCCCGCACCTACTTCACCTCCACCGGCACGGTGACCGTGCTGGGGGTGCGCAGCCCGGCGGGCGGTCTGGCCGACCTGACCCTGGACGGGGTGTCACTGACCGCCACGACGCCGCTGAGCTTCTACAGCTCGAGCACGAAATGGCAGGTGCCGGTGTGGACCAGGACGGCTTGAGCAGCGGGACGCACACCATCCGCATCACGGCGCGGGGTACGAAGGCGACCGGCTCGAGTGACGCCTACGTCAACCTGGACGCCTTCAAGGGTGGGCACACGCTGCAGCAGGAGAACGCCCGCGGCGTCTCCCAGCGCTGGGCGCGTATCAAGGCCACCGGTGCCACCGGCGGCTCGTACGACACCACGAGCCTCGTCGGTGATCCTGCCGGTAGCCCTGTTCCGGCCATGACCACCAGCTTCCGCGGCACGAGGGTGGTGCTGTACGGCACCACCCTCGGGGTCGGGTCGGGCGACCGTCTCGATCGACGGCAAGACCCCGACCACGGTGGACCTCTACAGCCCTACGACGGCGCAACACGCTGTCGTGTACGCGTCGCCGCTACTCGTCGACAAGGTCCACACGATCAAGGTGACTGTGCTCGGCACCAAGCGAAGCGCCTCCACCGGCACGAACGTCGGCGTCGACTCGCTACAACTGAGCTGACGTGCTGCTCGGCCTGGGGGCCGCCGCGCGGCGGCGGTTTCGGGCCGCTCGTCCCCGACAGCACGCGCGGCGTGCGGCGCCGGAGAGGACCAGCCAACCGCTGCTGCAGGGCGGGGCGGCACGGCAGTTCGCTGGTGCCGCATCCGGAGGCCGCGGTCCCTCCGGCTCCGCTGGCGCGACGGCGACGCGCAGCAGGGCGGACTACGCAGCAGGTGCGGACTACACGCGCGGCTGGATCAGCAGCCTCGACTGTGCACGCTCTGCGGCGACTGGTGCACCGCTCGCGGAGCGCCGAAGCGGCAGGCATCGTGGAGCGTCCGTGTCCCCGACGACGAGGTGCCCGATGTCGCCCGTCCTCCCGCCGCCCGTGCTCGTCGCCGAGCGGCTGGTCGTCGAGTTCGGCGCGGTCCGGGCGGTCGCCGGGTTCGACCTGTCGGTGGCCGCCGGCGCCAGCGTCGCGCTCGTCGGGCGCAACGGCGCCGGCAAGAGCACGACGATGCGCGTCCTCGCGGGCGTCCTGCCGCCGACGTCCGGCCGGGTCTCCGTCGCCGGCGTCGACGCCGCGCTCGACCCCGCGGCCGTACGCGCACTGGCCGGCTACTGCCCCGACGTCGGAGGCCTGATCCCGCGCGCCACGCCCTGGGAGCACCTGCAGCTCGCGGCCCGACTGCGCGGCCTCCCCCGCGGCTGGGAGGCGCGCGCCTGCGACCTGCTGGCCCGGTTCGAGCTCGACGGCGCCGCCGACCGGATCACCGCGGGCTTCTCGCACGGCATGGGCCGCCGCCTGTCGGTGCTGCTCGCCGCGTTCGCGCGGCCGCGCCTGCTGCTGCTCGACGAGCCGTTCGACGGGGTCGACCCGCTCGGCGTTGACGCGACGCTCGACGTCGTCGCGGAGGCCCGCGCCGACGGCACCGCCGTCCTCGTGAGCACCCACCTCCTCCCGCTCGCGGTCGAGGCCTGCGACGAGGCGGTCGTGCTCAAGGGCGGGGTCGTCGTGGGCGCGGCGCCGACGCAGGAGCTGAGCGGCGAGAGCGGGCGGTCGCGCTACCGGGCCCTCATCGCGTGACTCCCCCGGTGGGGCCGGTCCGGCAGGTGGGTGCGCTGCTGGCCCTCCGCTGGCAGATGCTGCGGGCTCCCGGCGCGCGCCTGGCCGCGTGCGTCCTCGCCCTCGCCCTCGCCTGGCTGGTCGGCCTGGCCCTCACCGCCGCCGACGCGGTGCACCCGGCGCTGCTCGACGCGGCCGTGACGCTCGCGCCGCAGGCGTACCTGGGCTTCGGCGTGCTCGCGCTGCTCGCCCCGATGGCCGCAGGCGGCAGCCACGAGGTCGTCCCGCCGGACCAGCTGCTCCCCTTTCCGGTCCGCCCGTCCACCGCGTTCCTCGGCGGGTTGCTGCTGGCACCGCTGAACCTCGTCTGGCTCCTGCAGCTCGTGGTGCTCGCCGTCGAGACCGCCGTGCTCACCGCCGGCGGCTACCTGCTCCTCGGGCTGGGAACCACCGTCGTGTACGTCGCGCTGGTCACCGTTCTCGGTCAGTCCCTCGCCTGGGTCGTGGCCGGGCTGCGGCAGACCCGTCGCGGCCGGCAGGCCGTCGTGCTCGCCACCGCCCTGCTCGTCGGCACCGGCGCGCTGCTGGCCGCGCACGGGTACGGGGCCGCGGCGCTCGAGGTGTCCCTGGCCGGACCGGTCGTCTACGCGGTGGTCGAGGGCGGCGCGGGCTACCTGCTGCCCTGGGGCGTCATCACGGCCGGGCTGCTCGTCACCACCGCGCTGAGCGTCCGGCTGGGCGTGACCGCGTGCGGCTGGGCGCTGCGCCGGCCCGGCGACGCCGTGGTCCGGACCGGGTC
>JALYNK010000311.1 GCA_030773235.1 Actinomycetota bacterium
GTGTTGACGATGACGACGAGGTCCTCGGCGCGCCGGCCGGCGGCGACCTGCGCGCGCCCCCAGTCGCAGGCGCCGGCGAAGGCGTGCGCCGTCTCGATCGCGCAGAGGATGCCCTCGCACTTGGCCAGCCTGTCCAGCGCCTGCATGGCCCAGGAGTCCGCGATGCCGGTGTACGTCGCCCGGCCGGTGTCGCGCAGGTACGAGTGCTCCGGACCGACGCCGGGGTAGTCGAGACCGGCGCTGATGGAGGTGGTGGGCAGCGTCTGGCCCTCGTCGTCTTGCATGAGGTAGCTGCGCGAGCCGTGCAGCACGCCGGGGCTGCCGGCGGTGAGCGGCGCGGCGTGCCGGCCGGTCTCGACGCCGTGCCCGCCGGCCTCGCAGCCGACCAGGGCGACGTCCGGGTCGTCGAGGAACGCGTGGAACAGCCCCATGGCGTTGCTGCCGCCCCCGACGCAGGCCACGAGCGCGTCCGGGAGGCGGCCGACGAGGTCGAGGCACTGCTGCCGGGCCTCGACGCCGATGATGCGCTGGAAGTCGCGGACCATCGCGGGGAACGGGTGCGGGCCGGCGACCGAGCCGATGACGTAGTGGGTCGTCTCGACGTTGGTGACCCAGTCGCGCATGGCCTCGTTCATGGCGTCCTTGAGCGTGCGCGTGCCGCTCTTGACCGGGACGACCTCGGCGCCGAGCAGGCGCATCCGGGCGACGTTGAGCGCCTGCCGGCGGGTGTCCTCCTCGCCCATGTAGACGGTGCAGTCGAACCCGAACAGCGCGCACGCGGTGGCGGTGGCGACGCCGTGCTGGCCCGCGCCCGTCTCCGCGATGACCCGGCGCTTGCCCATCCGCTGCGTGAGCAGCGCCTGGCCCAGCACGTTGTTGATCTTGTGACTGCCGGTGTGCGCGAGGTCCTCCCGCTTGAGCAGGATGCGCGCCCCGCCCATGTGCTCGGCCAGCCGCCGGGCGTCGGTCAGCGGCGTGGGCCGGCCGGCGTACGTGGTGAGCAGGCGGTCCAGCTCCGTGCCGAACGCCGGGTCGCCCTGCGCGCTCGCGTGCGCGTCGGTCAGCTCGTCGAGAGCGGCGATGAGCGCCTCGGGCACGTACCGGCCGCCGTACGGCCCGAAGTGGCCGCCGGGGTCGGGCAGGTCGGAGCGCGGCGGCAGGACGGCGGTCATCGCAGGAGCCTCTCTCGCAGTGCGCCGGCGGCGACGAGCGCGGCGACGGCGTCACGGGGCGAGCCGCCGGTCACGACACCACTGGTGCCCGAGCGGCCCGTGGCCGGGCCGCTGGCCACGACACCCTCGCCCACGAGCACCGCGTCCGCACCCGCGTCGGCGTAGGCGCGCAGGTCGTCGGGGCCGCGCACGCCCGACTCGGCGATCTTGACGACGTCGTCGGGCAGCCGGGGCGCGAGCCGGGCGAACGTGCCGCGGTCGACCTCGAGCGTGCGCAGGTCGCGGGCGTTGACGCCGACCACGCGGGCGCCGGCGTCGAGCGCGCGGGACACCTCGTCGGCGTCGTGCACCTCGACGAGCGCCGTCATGCCGAGCGACTCGACCTGCCGGTGCAGCGCGGCGAGCGCCGGCTGGTCGAGCGCCGCGACGATGAGCAGCACGACGTCCGCGCCGTGCGCCCGGGCCTCGTCGACCTGGTACGGCGTGACGACGAAGTCCTTGCGCAGGACGGGCACGTCCACCCGGGCGCGGACCGCGTCGAGGTCGGCGAGGCTCCCACCGAACCGCCGCTCCTCGGTGAGCACGCTGATCACGCTCGCCCCACCGGCGGCGTACTCGGCGGCCAGTGCGGCGGGGTCGGCGATCGGCGCGAGCGCGCCCTTGCTGGGGCTTCGGCGCTTGACCTCGGCGATGACCGCGACGCCCGGCGCCCGCAGCGCCGCCACCGCGTCCCGCGCGGGTGGCGCGGCGGCCGCGCGGTCGGCCAGGACGTGACGCGGGGTGCGCTGCTCGCGCACGGCGAGATCGTCGCGCACGCCCGCCACGATCTCGTCGAGGACGGTCCCGGCGCTCACCCTCCGAGCCTAGCCGCGGTCGGGGCACCGGTGATGTTGTCCGTACCGCTCCTGCTCCACCTCGACCTGACATCGAGGCAGGTGGACCTCAGGGAGAAGGTTCGCGGGTCGGGTCGTCGCCCCGGTCGAGCGCGTCCCAGGCGGCGGCCTCACCGCCCCGCGGGTCGGGAGCGGCGGGCGGCGGGACCGCCAGAGCGGCGGCGGGCGCCTCGTACCGCGCGGACAGCCCATCCGGCCGTCCGCTGAGCAGGACGCCGACCGCTCCCGCCGCCAGCAGCAGCCCGCCCGCGGCGGCGAGCAGCGGCCACGCCGTCGCATCCGTCGCCGCCACCCTGCCGGCCCCACCGCTGCGAGCCAGGAGCGCGGGCGCGCCGCCGGTGGCGAGGAGGGTGCACCGGACCGCGGCGACCAGCCCCGCCGCGACGAGCAGCAGGCCGACGAGGAGCCGGCCTCCGCGCCGGGTGGCGAGCAGCGCGGGCACGCCGGCCAGCCCCAGCAGCGCCACGGGGCGCAGCCAGGCGAGCACGTCCGCGCCGGTGACCTCTCGGCTCGCCGCGGGCAGCGGCGGCGGGCGGTCCAGCGCGACGTGCAGCCACGGGCGTCCCGCCGCGACGAGGAGCAGCCCGGCG
Source organism: Actinomycetota bacterium (assembly GCA_030773235.1). Taxonomy (GTDB): domain Bacteria; phylum Actinomycetota; class Actinomycetes; order Mycobacteriales; family SCTD01; genus JALYNK01. The sequence goes on from JALYNK010000311.1 coordinate 2,656, forward strand.
CCGACCGCGACGAGCAGGAGCCCGGTCCGGAAGCGCCGGCGCGGGTCGCCGGACACGGTCAGCCCCGGAGCACCGCGGCGGGAACGGGCTCGACGGCGCGCAGCGTCGCCGCCGCCGCCACCGCCCGCAGCACGGCGGCAGCCTTGTTGACGCACTCCTCGTGCTCGGTGCGCGGGTCGCTGTCGGCGACCAGCCCGGCACCCGCCTGCACGTACGCCGTGCCCTGGTGCAGCACCGCGGTGCGGATCGCGATGGCCATGTCCATGTCGCCGCCGGCGTCGACGTAGCCGACCGTGCCCGCGT
>JALYNK010000312.1 GCA_030773235.1 Actinomycetota bacterium
CCACCGCACCGGAGGTCCTCCCCGTCGATCAACTACCAGCCCGGCCTGTCACCCACGTCCCGGCTCAGTACAGCTAGCGCACGCGCTGGCCCGGCTGCTCGCCGACGCACCGCTGCGCAGCCGGCTGGCCGGAGCCGGGCGCGCGCGCAGCGCCCGGGAGAGCCATCCGGCCATGGTCGACCGGCTGTGCGCGCTCTACCGGGACCTGCTGGACCGCTCCCGATCGTCCGGGCGGTCGCTGTCCCCGGCGAGCGGCAGCGCCGGCTGCCGGCCGCCGCCGCGCCGGAACACGCCGGCTCCGGCCGTCCGCGCCACCGCGAGCCAGAACTTGTGGCGCACCGGGGACGTGTAGTGCCGCAGCACCACGCCTGGCTGCCGGTGCGCGTCACGCAGCGCCGCCATGTCGTCGGTGGCGACCACCCAGCGGTCGGGGTCGAGCGGTCGGCCGCCCGCGGCCTGCACGGCGAGGTGCACCAGCGTTTGCTCGGTGTGGAAGGCCGGCTCGCCGTCCAGCCGGTCCAGCCGGGCGAGCGCCGGCTCCCAGTCGAGCCGTCCGGGCATGACGAGGAAGCCCGCGTTGAGCGGTTCGCGCGCCGCCGCGGGGCCGGGCAGCAGCCGGCGGTCGAGGTACACGTCCTCGGGGTCCAGGAGGTAGCGCGGCACCCCGTCGGCCAGTCCGGGGTCGGCCAGCTCGGCCGGCAGCGGCCCGCCGGCCGGCAGCACGAGCACGTCGCTGTCGACGTACAGCAGCGGCCCGGTCGGCTCGAGCGAGATCTCGACCGCGAGCTTCTTGCCCATCGCGCTCGCACCGGCGTACGCCTGCACCCTCGGGGGGAGCCGGGGACCGGCCACCTCGCGCCAGTCGCGCACGCGCACGCAACGGTCGACGCGCTCGAGCAGCCGGCGCGCCGGCAGGGTGTGCGAGCCGTCGGAGACGACCGTCGCTCCCCGCGGCCGCCCCCACTCGCGCAGCAGCGCGCGCAGCGACGCCACCTGCTCCGGCACGTCGCGCTGGGACGAGAACGTCACCACCTCGACCGGCAGGTCGCGCGGCGGCTGCACCGGCTGCGCGACGATGCGGGGGAGGGCCCGGGCGTACGCGCGGCGCACCGCCGACCCGGCGACCCAGGCCGGACGGGAGACGCGCCAGCCGCGTGGCGGCAGCCAGGTGGTCGGCACCGCGCACGCCTACCCGGCAGACGGCCGCGCCACCGCACGAGCTCCGGGGCGTCCGAGCTCGGGGCGGGGTTCGCCCTCGTCCGGCCCGGGCAGCGGGTCCTGGTGCCGACTGCTGCCGTCACCCTGGTCGCCACGGCCGGCCGGGCGTCCATGGACCGGTACGGCCAGCAGCTGGCCGCCCACCTGCCCGTGCCCTCGGTCCTGGTGGACACGTCGGCGGCGAGCGCCGGGCGTTTCGGCGCGCGGAGCTCGGCTGCCGTGCTGCGCGGCGACCTCCGGCTCGTCCGGCGGCTGCGGGCGCTGCCCGGGGTGCTGCACCTCACCCACCACCACCTGGCCCGCTACGCCCTCGCTCTCGGCCGGCCGTACCTGCTGACGTCGCACGACCTCATCCGCTGGCACGACCTCACCGGCCAGGCGGTGCACATCGCGTCGCCGCGCGGGCTGGACCGGCTGGGACTGCGCGCCGACTACGCGGCGGCCCGTCGTGCGGCACACGTGCTCGCCCCGTCGGAGGCGACGCGCGGCGAGCTCGTCCGCCTCCTCGGGATCCCGCCGGAGCAGGTCACCGTCGTGCCGCTGGGGCTGGACCACGCGCTGTTCCGCCCGGTCGCGCCGCGCCGCGCGCCGTGGCCGTACCTCCTGTTCGTCGGTTCAGAGCACCCGCGCAAGAACCTCGACGCCGTCCTGCGCGCCTTCGCGCTGCTCAAGGCCCGGCCGGAGCACGCGGACCTCCGGCTGGTCAAGGTCGGGGCGCCGGGTGACGGCGAGGCGCCGTTCGGCGCCCGCACGGCACGGCTCGTCGAGGAGCTGGGGCTGCAGCGCGAGGTGGTGTTCGCGGGCGAGGTGCCCGACGCCGAGCTGCCCGGCTGGTACGCCGGAGCGGTCTGCCTGGTGCTGCCGTCCCGCTCCGAGGGCTTCGGGCTGCCGCCGCTCGAGGCGATGGCGTGCGGCTGTCCCGCCGTGGTGTCCAGCGCGGGCTCGCTGCCCGAGGTCACGGGCGGGGCGGCGTTCGTCGTCCCTCCGGACGAGCCCGGCGAGCTCGCCGATGCCGTCGCCGGGCTCCTCGCGTCGGAGCCGCTGCGGCACCGCTTGCGCGCCCGGGGCCTGCGCCGCGCGGCGCAGTTCAGCTGGGAGCGTGCGGCGCGCGAGACGATGCAGGTGTACGAGCAGGTGCTGAGCGCTCCGGGAGAGCCCGGCCGGGTGGCGGCGTGACGGCCCGCGTCGCGGTGGTGGTGCCGGTGCACGACGACGCCGCGCGCCTCGCCCGGTGCCTCGACGCGCTCGCCGCGCAGACGCTGCCGCCCGGTGCGGCGGAGGTCGTGGTCGTGGACGACGCCTCGGGCACGAGCCCGGAAGACCTGGTGCGCCGGTACCCCGGGGTGCGGCTGGTGCGGCTGCCGGAGCGCGGCGGCTCGTACGCCGCCCGCAACGCCGGGGTGGCGGTCACCGGCGCGCCGGTGCTCGCGTTCACCGATGCCGACTGCGTTCCGGACAGGCAGTGGCTGGACCGCGGGCTCGCCGCGCTGGCCGGCTGCGACGTCGTGGCCGGTGCGGTCGAGGTGTTCTCGCGCGCGCCGCGACGGGGCGCGGTGGAGCTCTTCGACGCCGTCACGGCCTTTCCGCAGGAGCACTTCGTGCGTCGCTGGGGGTTCGGCGCGACCGCGAACCTCCTCACTCGCCGGGCCACCTGGGCGGCGGTCGGGCCGTTCGACGCCCGGCTGCGGTCGGGCGGTGACGCCGACTGGGGGCAGCGGGCGAGCGCGCA
>JALYNK010000313.1 GCA_030773235.1 Actinomycetota bacterium
AGCCGCTGCCGCCGGGCACCGCGGCGCTCGCGCTCGCCGACCCCGCGGCGGTCGCGCTGCACCGGACGCTCCCGTCCGGGAGCCCGCGGACCGTGCTCGCCGGACCCGTCGAGCAGGTCACCCCCGTCGGCGGACGGGTCCGCGTACGCGTCGCCAGCACTCCGCCGGTGCTCGCGGAGGTGACCGCCGCCGCCGCGGCCGAGCTGCGGCTCGCTGACGGCGGCCGGGTGTGGGCGACGCTGAAGGCGACCGAGGTGCGCGTCGTCGCGCTGTGACCGCAGCGCAGACGGCGGTGCGGGACCGGCGCGCCGCACTAGGGTCCGGACATGACCGAGCAGCACGCCGCCGGCGGACCTACGGACGGGCCCGCGCCGGCCGGGGAGGCGACCCTCCCCGACCGCAACCTGGCCCTGGAGCTCGTCCGGGTGACCGAGGCGGCCGCCATGGCCGCCGGGCGCTGGGTCGGGCGCGGCGACAAGAACGGCGGCGACGGCGCGGCCGTCGACGCCATGCGCCAGCTCATCGGGACGGTGAGCATGCGCGGTGTCGTCGTCATCGGCGAGGGCGAGAAGGACGCCGCGCCGATGCTCTACAACGGCGAGCAGGTGGGCTCCGGCTCCGGACCCGACTGCGACGTCGCGGTCGACCCGATCGACGGCACCACGCTCATGGCCAAGGGGATGCCGAACGCGATCGCCGTCATGGCCGTCGCCGAGCGCGGCACGATGTACGACCCCTCGGCGGTCTTCTACATGGAGAAGCTCGTCACGGGCCCGGAGGCCGCGGACGTCGTCGACCTCACGGCGCCCGTCGCCCACAACATCCAGGCCGTCGCCAAGGCCAAGGGCGGCGGACCCGAGGACGTCACGGTCTGCCTGCTCGACCGGCCGCGGCACGAGGACCTCGTCCGCGAGGTCCGCGAGGCGGGCGCGCGCATCAAGTTCATCACCGACGGCGACGTGGCCGGCGCGGTGATGGCCGCGACGGAGGGGACCGGCGTCGACCTCCTGCTGGGCATCGGCGGCACGCCGGAGGGGATCATCGCGGCCTGCGCGGTGAAGTGCCTCGGCGGCACGATCCAGGGCAGGCTCTGGCCGCAGAAGAAGAGCGAGTTCTCCCGCGCCGCCGAGGCCGGGCTCGACCTCGACGCGGTCCTGGCCGTCGACGACCTCGTGCGCGGTGACAACGTCTTCTTCGTCGCGACGGGGATCACCGACGGCGAGCTCCTGCGCGGGGTGCGTTACCGCGGCGGTGGCGCCACGACCGAGTCGCTCGTCATGCGCAGCAAGTCGGGCACCATCCGGCGGGTGTCCAGCGAGCACCGGCTCGCCAAGCTGCGGGGGTACTCCAACGTCGCCCTCGCCGCCCGCTGACCCGCGCCGCATGCGCCTCGCCACCTGGAACGTCAACTCGATCGGCGCCCGACTGCCCCGCCTGCTCCCCTGGCTCGAGCAGACCGCGCCCGACGTCGTGGCGCTGCAGGAGACCAAGTGCGCCGACGACGCGTTCCCGTATGCGCAGCTCGCGGCGCTGGGCTACGAGGCGGCGCACGCCGGCACGGGGCGCTGGAACGGCGTCGCGGTGCTCTCTCGCGTGGGCCTGTCCGACGTCGACCTGCAGCTCGACGGGTACCCCGAGCCGCGGCTGGCCGCCGCGCAGTGCGGGCCGGTGCACGTCACGAGCGTGTACGTGCCGAACGGGCGGGCGGTCGACGACCCGCAGTACGCGTACAAGCTCGAGTGGTTCGCCGCGCTCCGCCGGCGGCTGGCCCGGTACGACCCGCAGCAGCCTCTGGTGCTGATGGGCGACTTCAACGTCACGCGCAACGACGAGGACCTGTGGGACCCGGCGGCGTTCGAGGGCTCGACGCACGTCACCCCTGCTGAGCGGGCAGCGATGGACGAGCTCGAGGCGTGGGGGCTGGTGGACGTGCGAGCGCGGCCCGGCAAGGGCGACCGCGCGTACACGTACTTCGACTACCGGGCCGGGATGATGCACAAGAACCTCGGCATGCGCATCGACTACGTCCTCGCGACGCCGGCGGTGCCGGTCACCGACGCGTACGTCGACCGCGAGGCCCGCAAGGGCAAGGGGCCCTCGGACCACTGCCCGGTCGTGGTGGACGCCGACCTGTAGCGCAGCGGGGGCCGGCCCGGTCAGCGGCAGCGGGAGGCGTCGAGCCGGGCCCGGCCCTGCGCGACCGGCACGACGGCCGACGACGCAGTGCGGGAGCAGGCGCGCGCCGAGGTCGCCGAGCAGTACGAGCGCGTGCGGGTCCACCACGAACAGCGGCTCGAGCACCTCCGGCGCTCCGCGCAGGAGAGCGCGGCCGAGCTGCAGGATCTCGAGCAGCGCCGCGTCGAGGTCACCACGGCGCTGCACGACCTCTGCGACGTCCTGAACGGCTCGGCGAAGCTCCGCGAGGCGCTCGCCGAGACCCTCGGCATGCAGGTCCCGCAGTCGGCCGAGCGCCGCTCCGCCTGACAGCGCCCGCCCCCGCGTGCGTGCCTGGCGCGCGGCGCACGCGGGGAGCTAACAGCCCGGCGCGTGGCGCGCGGGTCTAGCGCCCCGGAGCGGGCGACTCGACCTGCGCGCCGGGCACGGAGCAGTCGGGAGCGGTGTCGAGCTGCCGGTCCGCCTGCCGGAACCGCTGCAGCGCGTCGGTCGCCTCGTAAATGGCGTCGTGCCGCATCGCCAGGTGCGCGGCGCGGCTGAGCCGGCCGCTCTTGTGCCGGTCCATCGCGTGGGCGTGGTCGACCCACTGCCCGATCGCCTCGTCGCCCGCGCGCGCGGCCCGGCTCAGCACCTGCGCCCGCTGCGCGCAGTCGCGGGCCGCCGCGCGGTACTGCCCGGGGAGGCCGTCGGCGGACAGCTGCGTGCACTGCCGCCCGGGGGCCCGGTAGGTCTGCGCGGCGGAGGAGTACCGCGCGGCGTCGCGCGGGGCG
>JALYNK010000314.1 GCA_030773235.1 Actinomycetota bacterium
CACGCCCTCGACCGCCACGCCCTCGGCCACCACGGCCTCCCGCACCACGCGGAACGCCACTCCGGCCGGATACCCCTTGCGCGCGAGCATCCCGGCCAGCCGCCGCACCCGGGCGTCCGGTGCGAGCCCGCGGGTGGCCGGGAGCCGGCGCGCGACGAGCGCGCGCGCGGTCGCCAGCTCGAGCTCGGCCGGCAGCTCCTCGACCGCACTGCGCACCGTCTCGTCGTCCACGCCCTTGCGGCGCAGCTCGTGCGCGAGAGCGCGCCGCGCCAGCCCGCGGCCGCGGTGCCGACTCGTCACCCACATGCGGGCGAAGAGCTCGTCGTCGATGAGCCCGACCTCGGCGAAGCGCCCGAGCACGGACTCCGCGGCGTCGTCCGGGACGCCGCGGTCGCTCAGGACGGCGTGCAGCTCCGCGCGGGTGCGCGGCGTGTGCTCGAGCTGCTGCAGGCAGATCTGCCGGGCGACGGCGACGGGGTCCGACGGGAGGCCGTCCGGCGGCTCGCCGGCGTTCCCCGCGCGGCGGCGCCGCGACCGCCCGAGTGCTCCGGCGGCCACCTACAGGTCGATCGGCACCGGAGCGAGCGCATCGGCCTCGGCGTCCACCTTCGCGCCGATGCCGAGCTTCTCCTTGATGCGCTTCTCGATCTCGTCGGCGAGGTCGGGGTTGTCGCGCAGGAACGCCCGCGCGTTCTCCTTGCCCTGACCGAGCTGGTCGCCCTCGTACGTGTACCAGGCGCCGGACTTGCGCACGAGGCCGTGCTCGACGCCCATGTCGATGAGCGAGCCCTCACGGCTGATGCCGACGCCGTAGACGATGTCGAACTCGGCCTGCTTGAACGGCGGCGCCATCTTGTTCTTGACGATCTTGGCGCGGGTGCGGTTGCCGACCGCCTCGGTGCCGTCCTTGAGCGTCTCGATGCGCCGCACGTCGATGCGCACCGACGCGTAGAACTTCAGCGCCTTGCCGCCCGTCGTCGTCTCCGGCGAGCCGAACATGACGCCGATCTTCTCGCGCAACTGGTTGATGAAGATGGCCGTCGTGCCGCTGCCGGACAGGGCGCCGGTCATCTTGCGCAGCGCCTGGCTCATGAGGCGGGCCTGCAGGCCGACGTGGCTGTCGCCCATCTCGCCCTCGATCTCGGCGCGGGGCACGAGCGCGGCCACCGAGTCGATGACGACGATGTCGAGCGCACCGGAGCGGACGAGCATGTCGGCGATCTCGAGCGCCTGCTCGCCGGTGTCGGGCTGGCTCACGAGCAGCGCGTCGGTGTCGACGCCGAGCTTCTTGGCGTAGTCCGGGTCGAGCGCGTGCTCCGCGTCGATGAACGCCGCGATGCCGCCCGCAGCCTGCGCGTTGGCGACCGCGTGGAGGGCGACGGTCGTCTTGCCGGACGACTCCGGGCCGTAGATCTCGACGACCCGGCCGCGGGGCAGGCCGCCGATGCCGAGCGCCACGTCGAGCGCGATCGACCCGGTCGGGATCACGTTGATGGGCGCGCGGGACTCGTCACCGAGGCGCATCACCGAGCCCTTGCCGAAGTTCTTGTCGATCTGCGCGATGGCCATCTCGAGGGCTTTGGCGCGGTCCGGTGCTGCCATGGGTTCTCCTGGGTCACCGAGCGAAGAGCTCGTGGTCTGCGGTCCGATCGGCGGTGACGCTAGGAGCGTCCTCCGACAGAACGGCGTTGTCGGAGGGCGTCTGTGGACACCCGGACGCGCGCCACGCTAGACCGAACAGGTGTTCGAGGAGCGGTGCGACACGCCGCCGGAGCGAACGCGCCGGCGTGCGGGACCGCCGGTCCTCAGCGCTCCGAGCTCGGCGCGGCGGTGGCGTCGCACACCGCGCGCCACACCTTCTTCGCGTCCTCGCCCTGGTCCAGCGCCTGCTGCACGGTGCGGCCGCCGAGCTGCGCGAGGACCTGGTCCGCGGCGTACGACCGTGCGTAGAGCGCCCCGAACTTCGCGTCCATCCGCGACCAGAACTCCGTCAGGCGCACGGCGCGAGGGTAGTCAGAGGAGCAGGCCCGCGGTCTCGGCGCGCAGCCGCCGGGGACCGCGCTCCGGGTCCGCGCCCGGCGGCAGCAGGCGCACCCCGGCGTGCAGCAGCGTCACCCCCGCGAGCCCGACGAGCACCGGGTTGAGGACCACCTCGGCGACCGCCGGGACCTCCTCACCGAGGCGGGCGACGCGCAGCAGGACGTCCTGCAGCGCGGCGGTGTCGGTGCCCTCCAGCAGGGACGCACCCCGGATGCTCGTGACGAGCCGGCCGGCGTCGAGGTCGGTGAGCGGCAGCGCGCGGGTGGCCGGGTCGGCCAGCAGGTCGGCGGCGACGCCACCGAGGCGCAGCTGCACCAGTGGCCCGACAGCAGGGTCGGCAAGCATCCGCACGACGGTGGAGACCCCCGGTGCGGCCATCGGCTGCACGAGGGCCACCCCTCCGCCGACCAGCCCCTGCAGGCGGACCCACGCCGCGCCGAGCTCGTCCGGCCCGGACAGGTCGAGCTGGACCGCGCCGACGTCGGCGCGGTTGCGCCACCGCTCGTCGGCGCTCTTGAGCACGACCGGCCAGCCCATCTCGTCCGCAGCGCACAGCGCCTGCTCGAGGCTCTCGGCGCGGCGGGTCGGCCAGAGCCGCAGACCGACGGCGCGGAGCAGCTCGGCCGCGGCCCCGTCGGTTAGGTACTCCCCGTCGTGCGGGTGCGCCGCCACGAGGGCGCGCGCCGCCTCGAGGTCCAGGCCCGGGAGGTCCGGGACCACGCCCTGCGGCCGCGCCCGCCACTGCGCGTACGCCACCGCCCGCGACAGGGCGAGCGCGGCGGACTCCGGGGAGGCGTAGGACGGGACCGACCCGCGCCCGAGCGCCTCCGGCGACGGGACGGCGAGCGCGACCGGCACGCCCTCGGCGCCGAGGAAC
>JALYNK010000315.1 GCA_030773235.1 Actinomycetota bacterium
GACGGGGCGCACGCGAGCGGCACCGGCCCGGACGTCGTGGCCGCGCTGCGCGCGGCGTACCGCCGCTGCCTGCTGGGGCTCGCCGCCCGCGACCTGGTCGGCGCGGTCGCCGTCGAGGACGTCGCCGGCGAGCTGGCCGACCTCGCCGCCGCGACGCTCACCGCCGGCCTCGCGGTCGCGCTCGCAGGCCTGCCCCCAGACGCTGCGCCCTGCCGGCTGGCGGTCGTCGGCATGGGCAAGTGCGGCGGACGCGAGCTCAACTACGTCAGCGACGTCGACGTCGTCTACGTCGCGAAGCCGCTCGGCGACGCCGACGAGGAGGCCGCGGGGGCGCTGCGCACCGCCACCCGGCTCGCCACGGCGCTGATGAAGGTCTGCGGAGACGTCGCGTTCCCCGTCGACGCGGGGCTGCGGCCGGAGGGCGGCGCCGGCCCGCTGGTCCGCACGCTCGCGAGCCACCGCGCCTACTACGGCCGGTGGGCCCGCACCTGGGAGTTCCAGGCGCTGCTCAAGGCCCGGCCCGTCGCCGGTGACCTCGAGCTCGGCCAGCAGTACGTCGACGCCGTCGGTCCGCTGGTCTGGAGCGCCGCCGAGCGGCCGGGCTTCGTCGAGGACGTGCAGGCCATGCGGCGGCGGGTCGAGGCCACGCTGAAGAGCGACCGCGTCGACCGCGAGGTCAAGCTCGGCCGCGGCGGTCTGCGCGACGTCGAGTTCGCCGTGCAGCTCCTGCAGCTGGTGCACGGCCGCGGCGACGACACCGTCCGCAGCGGTACGACGCTCGTCGCGCTCGAGCAGCTGGCCGCCGGCGGGTACGTCGGCCGCGAGGACGCCCGCTCGCTCGGCGCGGCGTACCGCTGGCTGCGGACCGTGGAGCACCGGCTGCAGCTGCGCCGGCTGCGACGCACGCACCTGCTGCCGCCCGACTCCGACGAGCGCGCGCTGCGCACGCTCGCCCGCGCGGTCGGCTACCGCGGCGAGGTGCTGCCGCTGTTCACGCGGGAGCGCAACGGCTACCGGCACGAGGTCCGGCGGCTGCACGAGAAGCTCTTCTACCGGCCGCTGCTCAGCGCGGTGGCGCAGCTGCCGGCAGAGGAGGCGCGGCTAAGCCCCAAGGCAGCCGGCGCCCGCCTGGCGGCGCTCGGGTTCGCCGAGCCCGCCGCGGCGCTGCGCCACCTCGAGGCGCTGACCAGCGGCGTCTCCCGGCGGGCCGCGATCCAGCGGACGCTGCTGCCCGCGATGCTCGGCTGGTTCGCCGACGCCGCCGACCCCGACGCCGGGCTGCTGCACTACCGGCAGGTGAGCGACGCGCTCGGGAGCACGTCCTGGTACCTGCGGCTGCTGCGCGACGAGGGCCAGGCGGCGCAGCGCCTCGCCGGACTGCTCGCGACCTCCCGCTGGGTCGCGGAGCTGCTCGTCCGCGCTCCCGAGGGCGTACGGCTGCTCGCCGGCGACGAGGAGCTGCGGCCACGCCGGCGGGAGGCGCTGGTGCAGTCGCTGGTGGGCGCGGCCGCCCGGCAGCGGGTCCCGGCCTCCGCGGTCCTCGCGGTCCGCGGGCTGCGCCGGCAGGAGCTGCTGCGCGTCGCGTGCGCGGACCTGCTCGGCCTCGCCGATCTCGAGGCCGTGGGCGGCGCGCTGTCCGACCTCACCGCCGCCACCGTGCAGGCGGCGGTGACCGCCGCGTCCGCCGCGGTCGCGGCGCAGCACGGCGAGCCGCTGCCCGTCCGCCTCGCGGTGATCGCCATGGGCCGGCTCGGCGGAAGGGAGCAGAGCTACGCCAGTGACGCGGACGTGCTGTTCGTCCACGAGGCGCTCGACGGGAGAGGGGAGTCCGCCGCGGCGGCCGCCGCGCACGCGGTCGCGCACGAGACCCGACGGCTCCTGGCGCTGCCCGCGCCCGACCCGCCGCTGCAGGTGGACGCCGACCTGCGGCCTGAGGGCAAGCAGGGCCCGCTGACCCGCAGCCTCGCGTCGTACGCCGCCTACTACGGCCGCTGGTCGCACGTCTGGGAGGCGCAGGCGCTGCTGCGCGCCGCACCGCTCGCCGGCGACCCGGACCTCACGGACCGCTTCCTGCAGCTCGTCGACCCCGTCCGCTGGCCCGAGCGCGGCCTGACCACGGCGCAGGTGGTCGAGGTGCGCCGGATCAAGGCCCGCGTCGAGAACGAGCGCATGCCTCGCGGCGTCGACCCCGGCCTCGCGCTCAAGCTGGGCCGCGGTGGGATCGCCGACGTCGAATGGGTCGTGCAGCTGCTGCAGCTGCGGCACGCCGCCGCGGTGCCGGCGCTGCGCACGCCGTCCACCCTGGCGGCGCTGCGCGGCGCGGTCGACGCCGGGCTGGTCGACCCCGACGAGGCCGACGTGCTCGAGCTGGCCTGGACCACGGCGTCGCGCACCCGCAACGCGCTCGTGCTCGTCCGCGGCCGGCCGGCGGTCGCCCTGCCGAGCAGCGGCCGGGAGCTGGACGCGGTGGCCCGGCTGCTCGGCCGCCCGCCGGGATCGCAGGGGCAGTTCCTCGACGAGTACCGCCGGACCACGCGGCGGGCCCGCGGTGTTGTCGAGCGCCTGTTCTACGGCTGATCCGGCGGGGCAGAGGCGAGCCATGGACGACGTGCGCACGGTGGTGGCCGCGGACACGGTGTTCCTCCTGCGCGCCGGCGGAGGCGGCGACGGCGTGCCGGTGCTGCTGCTGCACGGCGTCCCGGAGACCTCCTCGTGCTGGGCGGACGTCGCGCCCGCGCTCGCGCGCGACCGGCGGGTGCTCGCCCCGGACCTGCCGGGGCTCGGCGGCTCCACGTTCACCGGGCCGTACGACGTGACCGCGCTCGTCGCCCAGCTCGCCGCCCTGCTGGACGGGGAGGGCGTCGCCCGGCTGGACGTCGTGGGGCACGACTGGGGCGGTGTGCTCGCGTT
>JALYNK010000316.1 GCA_030773235.1 Actinomycetota bacterium
CGAGGGCGGGCACGCGGTCACGCAGGAGGAGGTCTTCCGGGTCTTCCGGGAGAACACAGCACGCCTGCGCGACCTGCTGCGCGACGTCGTGGCCGCGCTGCCGCGCGAGCGCGACTGCCCTTGCCCCCGGGCACTGGACGGCCTTCCGGTGTCGCTCGGCCTGCCGTGACCCGCCGGCTCGCCTGCCGAGTGACCTCGGTCGGCCGCAGCGGACACTGCTCGGTGCTCCCGCCGTAACAGGCACCGCCCGTCGCGCACGCGCCGTTGACGGGCGAGACCGAGCGCTCTGGCTCTGAGGACGGACATGTGCAGGACGAGCAGCGCCGGTGCGCCAGGTGAGCCCCGACAGCGGGCGCGACGCCGCCGCCGACCGCGAGCGCGCCGTCGTGGCGGCGGTGCGCGCGGCGACGCCGACGAGCTGTCCCGGCTGTCGGCGAGCTGACGCCGGCCATGCTGCGGCTCGCCCGGGGAGTCACCGGCAGCGCGGCCGGCAGGACGCCTGGCTGACCGTGCTCACCGGCATCGACCGCTTCGAGGCGCGCTCGGCGCTGCGCACCTGGATCCTCGGCATCGTCGTCAACAGGGCACGGCGCAGCGCGGCGCAGCAGCGTCGCGTGGTGCCCCTGTCCGGCACCTGGTGGGCGGAGCGGCGCGAGAGCCGCGAGCCCGCCGTCGATCCGGACCGGTTCGCCGCGCCCGGCCGCGCGCGGCCGCCCGGCACGTGGGTGGACCCGCCGCGGCGGTGGGACCTCCCGGAGGACGAGCTCGCGGCCGGCGAGCTGCGGTCGGTCTTCGATGACGGCCCGCGACGTGCTGGGGCTGCCGCCCGAGGACGTCGGTGCGCTGTACGGGCTGTCCGAGGGCAACCAGCGCGTCCTGCTGCACCGCGCCCGCAGCCAGGTGCGCGGCGCGGTGGAGGCCTACGTACGCTGCACCGACCCGGCCGGCTCGACCCCGAGGAGCGACGTGAGCACAGCCGGACGCCCGTCCGTGCCCTCCGGCGGGCTCCACCCCGGCGAGCGCCGGGCTCCGCGGCGCCCGCGGCCCGGGCAGCAGGTGGTGTGCCAGCAGCTGGTCGAGCTCGTCGACGACTACCTCGACGGTGCGCTCGACCCCGACCTGCGCCGCCGGGTCGAGGAGCACCTCGCCGCCTGCGACGGCTGCTCCGGCTACGTCGCGCAGGTGCGGAAGCTGCTCGACGCGACTTGTTCACTGGTCGATTCGGCGCCTCCCGTGCTGGTCGCCAGGCTCGTCCGGGCGCTGCGCCGCGGAGGCGCGTGGTGAGCCGGGTCCTGGTCACCGGCGGGGCGGGTTTCATCGGCGGGGCGGTGAGCCGGACGCTGGCCGACGCCGGGCACGAGGTCGTCGCGCTCGACGCGCTGCTGCCGTCCGTGCACGACGGCCCTCCGGAGGGCCTGGACGACCGGGTGCACCTGGTCGTCGCCGACGTCCGGCAGCGGGACGCTCTCGACGCGGCGCTCCGGGGCGTCGATGTCGTCTGCCACCTCGCTGCCCGCGTCGGTCTCGCCGGCGATCTGCAGGACCTGCCCGACTACGTCGCCTGCAACGATCTCGGCACCGCCGCCCTGCTGGCCGGCTGCGCCGCCGCAGGGGTGCACCGGCTGGTGCTGGCCAGCTCGATGGTCGTGTACGGCGAGGGCCGCTACGACTGCCCCGAGCACGGCGACGTGCAGCCGGGTCCGCGCCGGTCGCAGGACCTGCTAGCCGGTCGCTTCGAACCGTGCTGCCCCCGCTGCGGCGCGCCGCTCGTCTCCGGCCTGGTCACCGAGGACGCGCCGCTGCAGCCCCGCAGCGGCTACGCCGCCACGAAGGCGGCGCAGGAGCACCTGGCGGCCGCGTGGGCGGTCGGGACCGCAGGTAGCGCGGCGGCGCTGCGCTTCCACAATGTGTACGGGCCGCGCATGCCGCGGGACACGCCGTACTGCGGGGTGGCGGCGCTGTTCCGCTCGGCGCTGGCGGCCGGTCGCCCGCCGCGGGTGTTCGAGGACGGCGGGCAGCGCCGCGACTTCGTCCACGTGCGCGACGTGGCGCAGGCCGTGCGGCGTGCCGTGGAGCTCGACGCGCCGCCGCAGGGACTGCGCGCCTACAACGTCGGCAGCGGCAGCCCGCGCACGGTGGGCGAGATGGCCGCCGAACTTGCCTCGGCCGCCGGCGGGCCGGCGCCGGTGGTGACCGGGGAGTTCCGCGCCGGGGACGTCCGGCACGTCACGGCGTCGTCCGCGCGGGCGGTGCGGGAGCTGGACTACGCGCCCGCGATCGCGTTCGAGGCGGGGGTCCGGGCGTTCGCCGCCGAGCCGCTGCGCCGCAGCAGCGCGACTCCCACGACCAGTGCCGCGGCGCAGGCGTACGCCAGCGTCGCGACCGGACGGGCGTCGCGGTCAAGCAACGTCGCGACGTAGCCGGGATAGCCCGCGACGCCGACGGCCAGCCACTCCGGCCGGCCGGCCGCGACAGCCACCCCGCCGAGCGTCACCGCGTACCAGGGCTGCACCGGCGTGGTGAGCAACAGCAGCGCGCCGAGGAGCACGGCGCCGCCGACGAGCGGGTCCGGACGGCGACGGAGCACCAGCCCCGCTCCCACGGCGAGCGCGACCGCAGCCGCCGCGGGGGCGGCAGGCCCGGGCAGCCCGGCCAGGCCGAGCAGCAGGAAGCGCCCACCCGTCTCGTAGCGCTCCTCGCGCAGGTAGCCCGGCAGGTAGCCCAGCACCTGCGCGCCTACCGCGGCGACGTGCGGCAGGTAGGCCAGCAGCACGACCGCGGCGACGGTCGACGCGAGCACGACCTGCCCGCGCCGGCGCGCCGGGGCGAGCACCGCCGGGAGGAGCACCGCCGGGTAGAGCTTTACGAGCACCGCTACGGCCAGCAGCCCGCCGGCGCGCCCGGGGCG
>JALYNK010000317.1 GCA_030773235.1 Actinomycetota bacterium
CTGCTGTCGTCGCGCTCCCGGCTGCAGACCACGCCGGTGTGGCGGGTCGTGGTGTTCCTGCTCGAGGGCGGAGTGTTCCTGGTCATCGGGCTGCAGCTGCCGGACATCCTGCGCGGGCTCGGGAGCCGGTCTCCCGGCGACCTGCTGCTGTGGTCGACCGCCGTGCTGCTCGCCGTGCTGCTCAGCCGCCCGCTGTACGTCGTCGCGGCCACGCTGCTGCCGCGGATGGTCAGCCTGCGGCTGCGCGAGTCCGACCCCACGCCGCCGTGGCAGGTCACCGCCGCGCTGTCCTGGGCCGGCATGCGCGGCGTGGTGTCGCTCGCGGCGGCGTTCGCGCTGCCGCTCACCACCGGGAGCGGCGCGCCGTTCCCGCAGCGCGACCTCCTGCTCTTCCTCGTCTTCGTCGTCATCCTCGGCACGCTCGTCGTCCAGGGCCTCACGTTCGGCCCGCTGCTGCGCGCTCTCGGGCTGCGTCCTGACCGGCAGGGCGTGCTCCTGGCGCAGGCCGCCGCGCAGCAGGCCGCGGTACGGGCCTCGGTCCAGCGCCTCGACGAGGCGGTGGCGGGCGATCCGGCGGCCGAGCCCGTCGCCGAGCAGCTCCGGCGGCTCGCCCAGGCCACCAGCAACGCGCGCTGGGAGCGGCTGGGCGAGGTCAGGGCGAGCGACGGGGCGCGGGAGACACCGTCGGCCACGTGGCGGCGGCTGCGCTTCCTCATGCTCGACGCCGAGCGCGCTGAGCTGCTGCGGCTGCGCGACGAGGGCCGGCTCCCCGACGAGGCGATGCGCGAGCTCCAGCGCCGACTGGACCTCGAGGAGGCCTCCCTCAGCGCGGGGTGACCGACGACGGGGCGATCGACGGGGTCAGCCGAGCTGGTGGTGCTCGTAGCACCAACGCCACGACTCGCCCACCTCGTACGACCGCATCACCGGGTGTCCCGTCTCGCGCCAGTGAGCGGTGGCGTGCTGGTACGGGTCGCTGTCGCAGCAACCGACGTGCCCGCAGCTCAGGCACAGGCGCAGGTGCGTCCACGGCGCACCGAGCGCTCGGCACCCGGCGCACCCGTCGGTGAGCGACGGGACGTCCTCCGGCGCGTCCCGCAGGTCGGCGCACACCTCGACCGGGGACGTACGGACGGCCAGCGACCCGTTCAGCAGCCGGCGCAGCCTCCGACGCGGCACACGTCCCCCTCCGTACGACGACCGGACCGCTTGGATGCCCAGCCGGCCGCGCGCCGACGCCGAGTGCTGCCCCACACCGCCTGGGGTAGGGGGCGCCCGCGAGCGGATCCGCCGCTCGACGGAGGAGGTGGCCGTGGCCGGCCGGGTGCAGCTCGTCGTCCTCGACGTGAACGAGACGCTGTCGGACATGGAGCCGCTGCGCGAGCGGTTCACGTCCGCCGGCGCGCCGGCGTCGCTGCTGGACACCTGGTTCGCGAGCACGCTGCGCGACGGGTTCGCGCTGGCCGCCGCCGGCGCCGCCGCGCCGTTCCCCAAGGTGGGCGCGGGCGTGCTGCGCGCACTCCTCACCCCTCTGCCGGACCTCGCGGTGCCGGTCGACGAGGCCGTCGACAACGTGCTGGCCGGCTTTCCCGAGCTCGACCTGCACCCCGACGTCGCCGACGGGCTGCGGCTGCTCGCCGACGCCGGCGTCCGGCTGGTCACGCTGACCAACGGCTCGGCGACCCTGTCGGCGCGGTTGTTCGACCGGGCGGGGCTCAACGACCTGCTGGAGCGGCGCATGTCGGTCGACGACGCCGGTCGCTGGAAGCCGCACCGGCGGGCGTACGAGTCCGCGCTGGACCAGTGCGGGGTCGCCGCCGACCGCGCCGCGATGGTCGCCGTGCACCCCTGGGACACCGACGGCGCCAAGCGGGCCGGCCTGTTGAGCGCGTACGTCGACCGGCGCGGCATGCCGTACCCCGACGTGTTCCTGGCCCCGGACGTCACGGGGCCGGACCTGCCATCGGTGGCGCGCGCGCTGCTGGAGCTGTGACCCGTACGGCCGCGCCGTGAGCGGCGACGGCTACGCCGGCGAGGAGGTCGACCAGCTCGGGGAGGCCGTGCTCGGCGCGGTGGCGGGGGCGGTCCCCGACGAGGTCGCCCGGTCGTCGTTCGACCCGACCCGCGCTCCGGCGCCGGACGAGAAGCCCTGGTGGGGGCGCCCCGTCGGCGAGCTGCGGTGGCAGGCCGAGCTCGCGCGGCTGCTCGTGGACCCCGTCTACCGCGGGGTCGGGCTCCCGCGCGGCGACGGCGGGCCGGTGCTGCTCATCCCGGGGTTCCTCGCCGGCGACTCGTCGCTGTACCTCATGGCCGGCTGGCTGCGCCGGCTCGGCCACGACCCGCACCGCGCCGGCATCACCGTCAACGTGGACTGCTCCGACCGGGCGGTCGACCGGCTCGAGAAGGTCCTGCAGCGGCTGCACGGCCGCAGCGGGCGGCGCGTGGCCGTGGTCGGGCACAGCCGCGGCGGGCACTTCGCCAAGGCGCTCAGCTCCCGGCGGCCGCACCTCGTCCGCACCACGGTCACGATGGGGTCCGGGCTCGACCAGCCGTTCGACATCTCGCTGCCGACCAAGGTCGCCGTCGCCTCCGTGCGCGCGACCCTGCGCCGCCTGGACCCGGAGACCGCGGCGCGCGGCTGCCTCACCGACACCTGCGACTGCCCGTACACCCGCGACTACAGCGCACCGTTCCCGACGACCGTGCCGCTGACGTCGATCTACACCGACAGCGACGGCATCGTCCGCCCGCGCTCCTGCGTCGTGCCGTACGCCCGCAACGTGCGGGTGCCCGGCACGCACCTCGGGCTGACGGTCAACCGGCACGCCTACCGCGTGCTGGCCGCCGTGCTCGCAGCGTGACTACGTTCCACCACCCGTCCGG
>JALYNK010000318.1 GCA_030773235.1 Actinomycetota bacterium
CGGTGTCGTCCATCTCGGTGAGGTTCATGATCACTGGGATGCCCTCGCGGAAGTGCTCGCCGATCGTGCGGGCCTCGTTGTACGTCCGCGGGTGCAGCGTCGTGATCCGGTAGGGATCGTCGTAGACGGCCGTCGGCGCCGGACGGACGGCGGTGTCGAGGGCCACCGAGCCGCGGCTGGCCCCCACGTCGTCGAACGAGCGGCGGGTCACCGCGCCGTCGGCGCGCCCGCCCCCCCGCGGGTGACTGCGGACCGTCACGTCGTCGTCGTCGTGCGCGTACCCGTGCGGGTCGTAGCGGTCCTCGTCGTCCTCGACGAGACCGAGGTAGAGGCCCAACTTGCGCATCGTGCCGGGCATGCGGGCTCCTCCGGGGCTGCGGGTCGCCGCCGAGCAGGGTGGACAGCGGGCGGTCCGGGCGCGGGATCGTGCGGGACGACGGGTGGACGTGGAGTGGGCCATCGAGTGGGACCGGGCGGAACGCTACCGGAGAAGGGGGGGTCGAGGCCCGAACAGCGCGCTCCCGACACGCAGGCAGGTCGCCCCCTCGGCCACCGCGTCCTCGAGGTCGCCGCTCATGCCCGCGCTGACGGTGCGGGCGTCCGGGTGCTGCCGGAGGAGTTCCTGCGCGATCTCCGCGAGGCGCGCGAACGCCGTGCGCGGGTCGGCCCCGAGCGGGGCGACGGCCATGACGCCGCCCAGCCGCAGGCCGGAGAGCTCCGCGACAAGGTCGGCGAGCGCGGGCACGTCCGCGGGAACAGCGCCACCGCGCTCGGGGTCGCCGTCGAGGCTGACCTGCACGAGCGCCTCCAGGGTCCGCCCGGCGCGCTCCGCCGCGTCCGACAGCGCGTGGGCCAGCCGGGGCCGGTCGAGGCTGTGCACGACGTCGGCGTACGCGACCACCGAGCGCGCCTTGCCGCTCTGCAGCCGGCCGACGACGTGCCAGCGCACGTCGGGCACCTCGGCCGCCTTGGCCCGCGCCTCCTGGTCCTTGTTCTCCCCGAAGTCACCGAGGCCGAGGTCGCGCAGCAGCGCGACGTCGGAGGCCGGACGGGTCTTGCTGACCGCGACGAGGGTCAGCTCGCCCGGCTGCCGACCGACCGCAGCGCAGGCGGCCCCGACGCGCTCGCGCACGCCCGCGAGGCGCGCGGCGAGCTCCGCCTGCCGGGCGGGGTCGCGACCGGCTCCCGCCTCAGCCACGGGCGTCCGGCGTGGCGGGGTCCAGCCAGACCAGGCCGGCGTGCCGACCGGTGCGCCCGTCCCGCCGGTAGCTGTACAGCAGCTCCGGCTGCTCGTACGTGCAGCCGCCGACCTCGTGCACGTCCGGAAGGCCCGCCGCGGCCAGCGCGCTCCGCGCTCCCGCAGGCAGGTCGAGCCCGGCGGTCCCCTGCCGGGTGAGCGTACGCGTGCCCGGCACGAGCCGCTCCACGTCGTCGGCGAGCGCGTCGGGCACCTCGTAGCAGCCCCCGCAGACCCCCGGGCCGACGACCGCGCGCATCCGCGCCGGCTGGGCGCCGAGGTCGGCCGCGGCCCGCAGCGCGGCGGCGAGCACGCCGGCGGCGAGTCCGGCTCGGCCGGCGTGGACCGCGGCGACGACGCCCGCGACGGGGTCGGCCAGCAGCACCGGGAGGCAGTCGGCGGCCAGCACGACCAGGCCGAGCCCCGGCCGGCGGGTGACGAGCGCGTCGACGCCGGCGACGGGCGCGTCCTGCTCCCCGTCGACCACGGCCACGCCCGCGCCGTGCACCTGCTCAGCGAAGACCAGGCGTGACACGGGGAGGCCGGCTGCGCGGGCGAGGCGCCGGCGGTTCTCGCAGACGTCGTCGACCCGGTCCCCCACGTGCAGCCCGAGGTCCGCCGAGTCCCACGGCGCGGCGCTCACGCCGCCGCGCCGCGTGGTGAAGAGCCCCCGAGCCGGCGCGGGCAGGGGCGCCGCGAGCCCGTCCAGCGCCGCGGGCGTCGGCCCGCCCGGCGCTGTCCCGCTGTCGACCGGCACGCCTACTTGAGGAGGAAGCGAGGATCGGCCCCGCTGACCTGCGCCTTTGTCTCCGCAGTCCGCAGGGAGTCCGCACCAGCGCCGAGGAAGGCGTCGACCGCGGACCGGGTCTTGTCGTCCGAGTCCGGCCAGAGGTGGCCATAGACGTCGAGGGCGACCATGGCCGAAGCGTGCCCCATCCGGAGCTGGACCACCTTCACGGATTCCCCCGCCGCGATCAGCGCCGAGGCGTAGGCGTGGCGCATGTCGTGGAGTCGAAGACCAGGCGCCCCCACCGACACGGCCGCGTTGCGCCAGGTGCGCTCGAAGCTGTTGCGCGTGACCGGCCGACCGTCTGGCGCCCGGAAGATCAGGCCACCCTTGCCGAAGAGGGCCAGATGTCGGGCCAGCTCGTCCGCCACGGCCTGCGGTAACGGGACCGTGCGGTAGCTGCTCGGCGTCTTCAACGGCGCTAGGTTCCGGGCAGCGTCGAGCTGACGCACGAGGGTGACGGAGCGCCGGAGGAAGTCGACGTCCGCCAGGTCCAGCCCGAAGCACTCCCCCGGCCGCAGCCCCAGCCCGGCCGCCACGTACACGACCGCCCGGTAACGGGGCGGCAGCGCCTCGGCTAGAGCGTGGACGGTGCTGGCCTCCGGGATCGACAGCGCCTTCGGCGCGGACGTCGGCAGCGTGATCCGCACGCAGGGCGATGCCGTGATGACCCGATCGAGCAGAGCGGCCCGGAAGACCCCCCGGAGGATCGTGTAGATGGTGCGGACCGAGGACGGCTCCATCTTGGCGGACAGCCCGCGGACGAAAGCCTGTACCTCCGTCGGCCGGACGGAGGCGAGCGGGCGTGCACCGAAGGCCGGCACCAGGTGCAGGCGCAGCGCCCCTTCGACGCGGCCCG
>JALYNK010000319.1 GCA_030773235.1 Actinomycetota bacterium
GACGAGACCGGCGGTCGGCGCGGCGGTCGGCGCGGCGGCCAGCGCCCCCACCGCGTCGGCGGGGACCGCGCCGACGTCCGCCCACCGCACCCGGTCGCCCAGGAACACCGGCCCCTCCACGCACGAGCGCACCATGCGGGTCAGCCCGTCGTCGCCGACCACCGGCAGGACGCAGGTCATGCACACCCCGATGCCGCAGGCCATGGACTCCTCGACCGCCACCTGCGACGGCAGTCCGCGCTCCTCGGCGAGCTCGGCGACGGCGCGCAGCATCGCCATGGGGCCACAGGCGTAGACGACCTGGGTGCCGGTGCGCTCCAGCAGCGCGGGCAGCACGTCGGTGACCCGCCCCCGCTCCCCCGTGGAGCCGTCGTCCGTGGTGACCGTGAGCGAGCTCGACGCGCGCTTGGCCTCGAGCTGGCCGAACAGCCGGTCCTTGCCGGCCGCGCCGAGCACCGTGTGGACCTTGCCACCGCGGGCGCGCAACGCGGCGGCGAGCGGGAGCAGCGGCGCGCTGCCGTAGCCGCCGCCGACGAGGGTCGCCGTCACCGGCTCCTTGGGCAGGCGGAACGGCTTGCCGAGCGGGCCGACGACGTCGACCTTGTCCTGCGGCCGGCGGTCGGCGAGCCACGCGGTGCCTCTGCCGTGGACCGCGAAGACGAACTCCACCGTGCCGCCGTAGAGCCCGCGCTCCTTGACGTCGTAGAGCGCGAAGGCGCGGCGGAGCAGCATGCTCGACTCCGGACCGCCGACCTGGACGGCGAGGAAGTGCCCGGGGCGGGTGCGCTCCGCGATGCCGGGCGCGACGAGCGTGATCTGGACGTACGCGCCCGTCCTGCGGACGCTCAGCACCTCGGCCTGTACCTGGACCGGCGGCACGTCAGGACCTCCCGCGCAGGTCGGCACCGCCGGCGGGCTCGGCGACCGTCGGCGTGGCGGCGGGCAGGCCGGCACCCGCGGCGGAGCCGCGGAGGCGGGCATGGTGCTCCTGCAGCGAGCGGACGCCGAGGTCGCCGCGGGTGCGCGCCTCGATGCCCTGCACGCAAGCCGCCGTGCCCGCGATCGTCGTGATGCACGGGATGCCCCGGGCGACCGCGGCAGTGCGGATCTCGTAGCCGTCCAGGCGCCCGGTCACGCCGAACGGCGTGTTGAGCACCAGGTCCACGGAGCCGTCGTGGATGCGCCGCACGACATCGTCGCCCGTGCCGTCGCTGTGCTTGCCGACCACCGTGCACGGGACGGCGTTGCGGCGCAGCACCCGCGCCGTGCCCTCGGTGGCGAGGATC
The DNA here is from genome assembly GCA_030773235.1 of Actinomycetota bacterium. Lineage (GTDB taxonomy): Bacteria > Actinomycetota > Actinomycetes > Mycobacteriales > SCTD01 > JALYNK01. The sequence goes on from JALYNK010000319.1 coordinate 1,287, forward strand.
GAGAAGCCGAGGTCGTGCAGGCGCTTGACCGGGAAGATGATCCCGCGCTTGTCGCGGTTCGCCACCGAGACGAAGACGGTCCCCTTGGTCGGCAGCTCGCCGTACGCCGCGGACTGGCTCTTCGCGAAGGCCGTGCCGAACCCGGTGTCGATCCCCATCACCTCGCCGGTCGACTTCATCTCCGGCCCGAGGACGGTGTCGACGCCCTCGCCGCCGAGGGTGCGGAACCGGCCGAACGGCAGGACCGCCTCCTTGACCGAGATCGGCGCGTCGTCGGGCAGGTCGCCGCCGTCGCCCTCGGCGGGCAGCACCCCCTCGGCGCGGAGCTCGGCCACCGTCGCGCCGAGCATCACGCGGGCGGCGGCCCGGGCCAGTGGCACCGCGGTCGCCTTGCTCACGAACGGGACCGTGCGGCTCGCGCGGGGGTTGGCCTCGAGCACGTACAGCACGTCGGACTGCAGGGCGTACTGCACGTTCAGCAGACCCCGCACGCCGACGCCGCGGGCGATCGCCTCCGTGGCGGCGCGGATCCGCAGCAGATCGGCCTGCCCGAGGGTGATGGGCGGCAGGACGCAGGCGGAGTCGCCGGAGTGGATGCCGGCCTCCTCGATGTGCTCCATGACCCCGCCGAGGTAGAGCTCCTCGCCGTCGTAGAGCGCGTCGACGTCGATCTCGACGGCGTCGTCGAGGAAGCGGTCGACGAGCACGGGCGTGTCCGGCCCGACGAGCGCCGAACGCCGGAGGTGGTCGACGAGCATCTCGTCGCTGTAGACGATCGCCATGCCGCGCCCGCCGAGGACGTAGGACGGCCGGACGAGGACCGGGAACCCGATCGTCTCGGCGATCCGCCGCGCCTCCTGCTCCGACGTGGCGGTGCCGTGCCGCGGCGCGGGCAGCCCGGCCTCGGCGAGCACCCGCCCGAACGCGCCGCGCTCCTCGGCGAGGTGGATCGCGGCCGGTGGCGTCCCGACGATGGGCACGCCGCAGCGCTCGAGCTCGGCGGCGAGGCCCAGCGGCGTCTGTCCGCCGAGCTGCACGACCACGCCCACCAGGCGACCACCGCCCGCCTCGGCGCTGGCCCGCTCGGCCGCGACGACCTCGAGCACGTCCTCGACGGTGAGCGGCTCGAAGTACAGCCGGTCGCTGGTGTCGTAGTCGGTGCTGACCGTCTCGGGGTTGCAGTTGACCATCACGGTCTCGAAGCCGGCGTCGGACAGCGCGAAGCAGGCGTGCACGCAGGCGTAGTCGAACTCGATGCCCTGGCCGATCCGGTTCGGGCCGCTGCCCAGCACCATCACCTTGTCGCGGCCCGACGGCTCGACCTCGGTCTCCTCGTCGTAGGACGAGTAGTGGTACGGCGTGCGCGCGGCGAACTCCGCGGCGCACGTGTCGACCGTCTTGTAGACGGGCCGTACGCCGAGCTCGTAGCGGCGCTCGCGCACCTCCGCCTCCGGCACGCCGCGCAGCGCCGCGAGCTGGGCGTCGCTGCAGCCGGCGCCCTTCGCGCGACGGAGCAGGTCGGCCGCGAGCGGTCCGGGCGGGGCGCCGACGACCTCGGTGCGCAGCTCGACGAGCTGCAGCAGGGCGTCGAGG
>JALYNK010000320.1 GCA_030773235.1 Actinomycetota bacterium
CCGCTCCCCCACCGCGGCGGCCAGGCCGGCCAGGCGGCGCAGCGCGAGCGGGGGCAGCACCCGGGCGCCGGTCGAGCGGGCAGGGGCGGGATCGCCGGGTCCGAGCACCGTGAGCACGTCGAGGTCGGGCAGCGCGCGGACGAAGTCGAGCCAGCCGGGCCAGCGCTTCACCGGCATGCCGGCGTCCGGGAGCAGCAGCACGGGGGTCGCGCCGGTGAGGTGCGCAGCGCCGACGGCCACCTCGCCGCGGGACAGCGCGATCCGCGGGCTCAGCCCGACGAGGTCGGGGCGCACCAGCCCGTCGGCGGCGAGCAGGCGCAGGAAGCGCTCGTCGACGAGCTCGTCCGGCGGCGGGGAGCGCCAGAGGTTCCCGACGACCCGCGGGACGCGCTCGCGGAGCAGGTCGGGGATGCCGTCGTACGTCGTCGTGGTGACTGCGAGGTCGTACCCGCGCCGGTCGAGGAGGTCGGCGAGGAACGCGCGCGGCGCGCCGTCGCGGTGGTCGGCCGTGGTGTGCACGGCGGCGACCAGCGGGTCGCGCGCGAGCAGCTCGCCGCCGGGGTCGAAGGTGGCGACCTCGACGGCGGCGTCCGGAACGCTGCGGGCCAGCGCGTGGACGGCCGGCAGCGCAAGCAGCAGGTCCCCGAAGCCGCCGAGCAGCTCGACGACGAGGACGCGGGTCACGCAGGCAGTCTGCCGCCCGCCGCTGGTCGTCCCGGTCAGCCGCGCTGGACGCCCAGCACGATGCCGTACACCTCGGCGTGCGCCTGGGCGATCACCGGCCAGGAGTGCGCGTCGGCGACTGACCGGCCGCCGGTGGGCGCGCCGCCGGACAGCGCGCGGTCGAGGTGAGCGGCGAGCACCTCGCTCTCGCGGACGGGCCCGAGCAGCGCGGCGGCCTCCAGCTCGGGCTCGGTGCCCGGACCTCGCGTGCCGACGAGCGGGAGGTCGTGGTCGAGCACCGCGAGCAGCGAGCCGCTCTTGGTCGTCAGCCCCGCGGTGAACGGCAGGGCGGCCACGTCCGCGGCCTGCAGCAGCGCGGAGATGCGTTCGGGAGGGAGCCAGCCCGTCACGGTCACCGCCTGCTCGAGCCCGAGCTCGGCGATCCGGCCGCCGATCTCGGCCTCGAAGTCGCGGGCCTCCTGCCCGGGCAGGGCGAGCGAGTCGAAGCCGCCGGCGACGACGAGCCGCAGGTCGGGGTGCGCGGTCGCGCGCAGCGCCGCGACGGCCTCCAGCAGGTAGCGCACACCCTTGACCGGGTGGACGAAGCCGAAGAACACGACGACCGGCGCCCGGTCGGGGAGCCCGAACTCCCGACGGGTCCGAGCCCGGTCGGCCGGGACCCGCTCGACGTTCGGGCCGATCGGCACCAGACGGGCGGGGCGGCCCGTGCGCTGCCGGACGACGTCCGCGGCGGCGCGGGTGGTCACGATGACCGCGGTCTGCGCGGTCAACCGCCCCGCCTCTCGGTCGACGATCTCGCGGCGCTCGAGCGGGCGCCACACCGCGTCGGGCACGTACCGCGGCCAGGACCACCAGCCGTACTCGTGCAGCGTCGTGACGACGGGCTGGCGCACCATCGCCGGGAGCAGGCCGATCGCCGGCGAGTAGCCGTACGCCGACGGGGCGAACTGGACGTGGACCAGGTCGGGGTGCAGTGCGCGCAGCTCGCGCGCGGCGGCGCGCACGCGGCCGCCCGCCTCCACGACGAGGGGCTCGACGGCGTGCGGCGCCAGGTGCGCGGCGAGGCGTTGGACGTAGTCGGCGACGCCGTCGCGCTGCGGCTCGTCCCGCCCCACCACCAGCGCTACTCGCACCCCGCGCCCGTGCCCGGCTGCCGCCGCGGGCGAACGCGCGCCCGCACGTGGGCTGCGGCACCCGCGCGGTCATCCCGCGTGCCGACCTCGGCCGTACGTCAGCCCCGTCGGCATCCGCACGGAGACACCCGCTGCTCCAGCGTCGGCGCCGACGCTCCCGGGGGCTGGCGATACTGCGGCGGTGCGCCTGCCTGTGATGCCGCCCGTCAAGCCGATGCTCGCCAAGTCGGTGCCGCAGGTGCCGGAGGGCGACTACCTCTACGAGCCCAAGTGGAACGGGTTCCGCCGAGGTTGGAGGTGTCCTATGCGGCTCGAGTGCACCGCACGATCTCGAGCTGGGTGACGGGGGCCCAGGTTGCTGAGCCCACGCGACGCACGAGCTGGCGCAGACGTGGGGGCGGCGTATGACGAGGTAAGGCCCGGCGGAGCAGGGAGCGCACGGCGCGGGAACGGCTGGCCGGGGCCCAATATCGCCACAGGTCCGAGGTGCAGCAGGGGCCCCATGCGCCCGGGCGTCGAGAGCAGCAGGAGGCTCAGCAAATGTCGCCGGACCCGCAGGTCACCGCCGCCAACTCGGTGGCGTCGGTGCACCGCTGATGGGGACATGGCCGCCTGCGTGGCGGTCTCCTGGCAGCGTGGCTGCCGGCGGCCGGCGCCGGTCATGGCGATCAGGGGGCGGGCGTGGACCTCGGGCACGCGGTGCTCGTAGGGCAGAGGAGTGCGCTTGATTGCCGCGTCCCCTGCTGGCCGTCGCCGAGGACGTCGTGTGGAGCACCGCACTGCCGAACGTGCGAGTGCCAGCGCTGCGAACCGTTGGGATTGGTGACCTGAGGCTCTCGTCTCGAACCACGCACGATCGACGGCCTGGGAGCCGCTGGATGTTGTCTGGCCCGTCTCTCGACCGGCGGACGCTGCTGTCCGGGTCGCTGGGCCTGGTGGCGGCGCTGGCGACCGGCTGCAGCCTCGGGCGCACCAGCGGCACGAGCGGGGGCGCGGCGCCCCCAGCGCCGTCCAGCCCGCCGGCCACTCCCGCGCCTGCCCCGTCCGAGACCCGGTCGGCC
>JALYNK010000321.1 GCA_030773235.1 Actinomycetota bacterium
GTCCGGTGGGCCGCGCGTGCCTGCTGCCGCGGCACAGCCGACGGCGAGGCGCCCGGGACCCCCAGCAACCCGCACCGGACCGGACGCAGCGGCCTGCGCCGCGGCTGCCGGCCCCGGCGGAGGGCGAGGTGGCCCTGCCGCCGGACGCTCCGGCGATGCGTACGCCGACCAGACGTACTGCTAGGGCATCCCGAACTCGTACATGTCCGGCGTGCCGGGTGCCTGGTACTGCACCTCGCCGGGCGCCCGGACGATCCTCAGCACCTCCTCGGTGGTGAGGAGCTCGTGCCGCTCGACCCGGGTGAAGGCGCCCGAGCTGGCGATCGTGAGGCTCAGCCGGGCGGCGGCGTCGGGGCTCGGCATGTCCACCACGGCGAAGCCGTCGTACTGGCCGAACATCCAGTAGTACGACTCCAGCGAGCCGCCGAGCGACTGCGCGGCCTGGTCCACGACGGCGGCGCGGTCGCTGGGGCGCTCCATGAAGCCCTTGAGCGCTTCCCCCTTGAAGTTCCACTGCAGCAGGTACTTGGGCACGTCGCACCTCTCGCTTCGACCGAGTGACCTGGATCACCGCGGACCCTACGCCCGGGGATCGGCAGGTCTGCGCAGGCTGCGTGCCGGGCGGGTCACGACCTGGGTGACTGCCCGGGGTCACGGCGCGGGGTCACGGCGCGGGGTCACGACCCGGGTCACGGCCGCAGGGCCAGCACCGCCTTGCCGCGCAGCCTCCGGGCCTGCATGTCCTCCAGCGCCATCCGGGCGTCGGCGAGGTCGTACACGGGACCGGGCACGGGGCGGACCCGCCCCTCGGACAGCAACCCGGCGACCTCGGCCCACTGCTCCTGCAGGTGGCCGGGGGACCCGGCGAGAAAGGCGCCCCAACCGACACCGACCACGCTGGTGTTGCTGAGCAGCAGCCGGTTGACCTTGACGGTCGGGATGTCGCCGCCGGTGAACCCGACGACGAGCAGCCGCCCCTCGACGGCGAGGCTGCGCAGGCTGTCGGTGAATCGGTCGCCGCCCACGGGGTCGAGCACGACGTCGACGCCCCGGCCGCCGGTCAGCTCCCGGACCCGGGCGAGGAAGCCGTCGGCGAGCACCACCTCGTCGGCGCCCGCCTCCCGGGCCGTCGCCTCCTTGTCCGGCGCGGACACCACGGCGATCGTGCGCGCGCCGTACGCCCGGGCCAGCTGCAGGCCGGCCGCCCCGACGCCGCCGCTCGCGCCGTGCACGAGCACCGTCTCGCCCGGCTGCAGGCGCGCCCGGCGGCGCAGGGCGAACTGCACGGTGAGGAGGTTGAACGGCACGCCGGCCGCGGCCAGCAGCGGCAGACCGTCGGGCAGCCGCAGGACCTCCTCCGGCCGGGCCACGACCGTGTCCTGCCAGCCGCCGGCACCCGTGACCACGGCCACCGCGGTCCCCGGCTCCAGGCCGGACCCCGGCGGTGCGGTGCGCACCGTTCCAGCCACCTCCGTCCCGGGGGCGAACGGCGGCTCCGGGCGCAGCTGGTAGCGGCCGTAGGTCATGAGGAGGTCCGGCCAGGCCACGCCGGCGGCATGTACGTCGACGACGACGCGGTCGTGGCCCGCCTCCGGCTCCGGCACCTCGACGAGCGCGAGCGCCTCGGGACCGTCGAGGCGGTGGACGTGGACAGCGCGCACGGGACCTCCTGCCTGCCAGGCGGCCGACCGTACGCGGCGGAGTGTCGCCGTGCGGGAGGCGGGCAGGCTCGTCGGCCTGACGAGAGGAGCCGACGTGGCCGACGTCGCATACGTGTCCGAGGTGCGGGTGGAGCGGGTCGACGGACCCGTGCGCAAGGCCTTCCTGCCGGGCGAGGCCGAGCCGGTGCTGTACGGCTCGCACGGCCCGGTGTCGGCTCACTACGGCTACGCGCCGGGCCAGTTCCCGGACCACGCGACGACGCTGGACCACGTCGTGGGGGCCGCTCTCGGTTGACTCGTGGGCACGTTCGCCGGCGCCCTCAAGGCCCGGTCGATCGACCCCGCCGGTCTGGTGGGGAACGCCCGCGGTGACATCGAGCTCGACGGCAAGATCCTCGTCCTCACGCGCATCGCCGTGACGTACACCGGCGTGCAGGTGCCCGAGGACAAGCGGGAGACGGCCGACCGCGCGCTGCAGACGCACCACGCCGCGTGCCCCGTGTCGCGCAGTCTCTCGGGCTGCATCGACTTCTCGTTCGCCTGGGGCGACTAGCGCGTCCGCCGCGCGCCCAGCAGGGCGAGCAGGGCGCCCGCACCCTCGACCACCGCGCTGAGGACCTTGTCGCGGTACCAGACCGGCTCGTACAGCGAGGGGACCGGGCCGATCGCCGGCACGTCGACGTAGGTGTAGAGCACGGCCGCGGCACACGCGCCGCCGAGGACGAGCGCGGCGGCGAGGTACGCCAGCCGGCGCTCCGTGAGCAGCAGCGCGACGGCGACGACGAGTGCCGCGGCAGCGGCGAGCCGGAACAGCGTGCCCCCACCGATCCCCTGCGGGTAGCCGAGCTGGTAGTCGTCGGCGAGGCGCAGGTGCACGACGGCGTCGAGCACGAGGGCGGACAGCACGGCGAGGCGCAGCCCGCCCTCGACGGCCGAGCGGGGCCGGCCGGACGTCGCGCTCCGCCCCGCCGTGCGCCGCGCCACCGTGGTCACCCCACCACCAGAGTGGTGTCCATGTCCGCGTGCAACGTGCACACCACCCGGTAGGTGCCGGCCTTGCTCGGCGCGCGGAACTGCACCGTCTTGCCGACGGGCACCTGCACGTCGAGCCCGGCGCGCTCGGACGTGAACGTGTGCAGCTCCACGTCCTTGTTGGTGATCCGGACGACGGCGCCGGGCGCGACCTTGCGCGGCATCTCGAACACGAAGTCGT
>JALYNK010000322.1 GCA_030773235.1 Actinomycetota bacterium
GTCCAGCACCGCCGCCTCGACGCCCTGCGGCTCGACCGTGCGGGCGTCGTCGGCGGGTCCGGCCTGCCCGAGCGCGCGCACGGCCAGCCGCACGGCGTCGTCGAGCGGCAGGTCGCCGCGGTGCTCGGATCGCAGCAGCGCGGCGATCGGCTCGCCCTGCCCACCGATGACCACGTTGCCGTGCTCCTCCGCGACGGAGCCGTCGTAGGTGAGCCGGTAGAGCTGGTCGTCGTCGGGGCCGGCGCCGACCTCCGCGACGACGAGCTCGACCTCGTACGGCTTGCCGGACTCGGTGAACATCGTGCCGAGCGTCTGGGCGTACGCGTTGGCGAGACCGCGGCTCGTCACGTCGCTGCGGTCGTACTGGTAGCCGCGCAGATCGGCGTAGCGCACGCCGGCGAGCCGCAGGTTCTCGAACTCGTTGTACTTGCCGACCGCGGCGAAGGCGATGCGGTCGTAGATCTCGCTGACCTTGTGCAGGGCGCGGGACGGGTTCTCCCCCATGAACAGGATGCCGTCGGCGTACGTCATGACGAGCACGGAGCGGCCCCGGGCGATGCCCTTGCGGGCGAAGTCGCTCCGGTCCTTCATGAGCTGTTCGGGCGAGACGTAGAACGGCATCGACACGACGGTCGGAGCTCCTCCGGGACGGGCTGGAGCGGGAGCCGGGGGGCTCAGCCGCCGGGGTTGGTCATGCGGGCGGCGACGACGGTCTGCACGACGGCGCCGACCTCGTCGTCGGCCAGTCGGCGGTGGCCCTCGTCCGTCACGGTGATGACGACCGGCCAGATGCGGCGGGTGAGATCGGGCCCCCCGGTCGCGGAGTCGTCGTCGGCGGCGTCGTAGAGCGCCTCGACGGCGACCCGCACCGCCTGCGCCTCGTCGAGGTCGTCCCGGTAGAGCTTCTTCAGCGACCCGCGGGCGAAGACGGAGCCGGAACCGACGGCGTGGAAGCTGTGCTCCTCGTAGCGGCCGCCGGTGACGTCGTAGGAGAAGATGCGGCCGTTCCCGGGGCGACTGCCGCGGCCCTCCCCCGGGCCGTTCCCGGAGCCACCGCCGGGGCCGCTCCGGGAGCCCAGGTCGTAACCGGCGAACAGCGGGACCACCGCCAGCCCCTGCATGGCGAGGGCGAGGTTGCCGCGGATCAGCGTGGAGAGCCGGTTGGCCTTGCCCTCCAGCGACATCGTGGCGCCCTCGAGCTTCTCGTAGTGCTCGAGCTCGACCTGGAACAGGCGCACCAGCTCGACGGCGAGACCCGCGGTGCCCGCGATGCCGACGCAGGAGTACTCGTCGGCGGGGAAGACCTTCTCGATGTCGCGCTGGGCGATGACGTGGCCGGTCGTGGCACGCCGGTCCCCGGCCATGAGGACGCCGGCGCGGTGCGTGACGGCGACGATGGTCGTGCCGTGCGGCACCTCCAGCGGCACCGCGGGCAGCGGCCGGCGGGCCGGGAGCAGGTCGGGAGCAGCCGCGGCCAGGAAGTCGGCGAACGAGGAGCTGCCCGGCGCCGTGAACGCGCTGGGCAGCCGCCCGTGCAGGCCGGCGTCGGCGGACATGCGGTCTCCCCGGAGGCTGCTGGAGGCCGCCCGCTGCCGCGGGGAGGCCGGGCGTCGCCAGCCCAGCTGCGGGTGCGACTGCCCGTCAGCACCCTAGGCGAGGGCAGCGACAGCGGCGTGCGTCGCGCTCGGCGGCTGCGGGAGTCCCGCCGCAGCCGCGTGCCGCAGGCGGGGCGGCTGCTACTCCCCGCCCTTCTGGATGTACGCCCGCACGAAGTCCTCGGCGTTCTCCTCGAGCACGTCGTCGATCTCGTCCAACAGCGAGTCGACGTCGTCGGAGAGCTTGCCGACCCGGTCCTGGACGTCGGACGCGGGCGCGGCTCCGGACGCGTCTGCGGTCTCGTCGACCTCCTCCGCGCGCTTGCTGGCCCGCTCCTGGCCCCCGGTGTCCCTGGTCGCCATGACTGCTGCTCCTCGCGTCGGTGCTGCCGTGCAGAACGGTACTGCCGCGGTCCGGCACCCGCCCCTACGACGAACGCACCACCACCCGGTCGTCCTCGCGCACGACGGGGCGCCGCCGCAGGCGCGCGAACCACGCGTACGCGCGGACGACCTGCGTGTAGCCCGGCGTGCGGCCGACGTGGAGCAGGAAGCCCTTCGGACCCTCGACCATGTCGCCGGTGTCGAGGTCGTAGCGCGCGCCGTGCCAGGGGCACACGAGACAGCCGTCCGCGTCCAGCGACCCGCGGGAGAGGTCGGCCAGCTGGTGCCGGCACCGCGACGACACCGCGCGCAGGTCACCGCCGCGGTTGGCGACCGTCCACTCCGCGGCCCGCCGCACGGCGCCGGGCGGGAGGTCGGACGCGCGCAGCCACGGGTCGGGCGGGACGTCGCCGCGCACAGCAGCCTCCGGGAGCAGGGGAGCCCGGACGTACCCCCGGCAGCCCGGCGACACCGGACCCGGTGCCACCGGACACGACCACCGCGTCCTGGGACACCGGACACTGCGCCGGTGGACCTGTACGCGCTGCCACCCGACCAGTTCGTCGCGGCGCGTGACGCCGAGGCGCGCGAGGCGCGCCGGGGCGGCGACCGCGACCGAGCCCGCGCGCTCGCCGCGCTGCGCCGGCCCACCGCCTCGGCGCACGCGGTCAACGCTCTCGCCCGTGCCGAGCCGGCCCTGCTCGAGCAGCTGGTCGAGCTGGGCGAGCAGCTCGCGCAGGCCCAGGCGGGGGGCGCGGGCGCGCAGCTGCGGGCGCTCGGCGAGCAGCGGCGCGGGCTGGTGGAAGCGGTCGCCGACCGGGCGGCGACCGCGACCGGCCGGCCGCTGTCCCCCACCGCCCGTGCCGAGGTCGTCGCCACGCTGGAGG
>JALYNK010000323.1 GCA_030773235.1 Actinomycetota bacterium
GGCTCAGCGCCCCCGGCGCAGGCCGAGCGGGTCGGGGCCGGGATCGCCGCCCTGCCTGCGGAGGGCCTCGGCGGCGCCGGGCGGGAGCGAGGGGAAGCCCGGAGGCAGACCCTGCGGCAGGCCCTGCGGCAGCTGCCCGGCCGGACGGGGCCGGCCGCCCCCGCGCCCGGGGCGCCCCTTCTTGCCGCTGCCCTTCGTGGCCCGCTTGGCCTTGCGCCCCGGTCCGAGCCCCGGGACGGAGCCGGCCATCTGCTTCATCATCTTCTGCGCCTCGCCGAAACGCTCCACGAGGTTGTTGACCTCGGGCACGGTGACGCCGGCGCCCTTCGCGATGCGCAGCCTCCGCGAGCCGTTGAGGATCTTCGGCGTACGGCGCTCCTGCGGCGTCATCGAGCGGATGATCGCCGCGATGCGGTCGATGTCGCGGTCGTCGACCTGGGCCAGCGCGTCCTTCATCTGGCCCATGCCCGGCAGCATCCCGAGTAGGTTGGCGATCGGGCCCATCTTGCGGATCTGGACCATCTGCTCGAGGAAGTCCTCGAGGTCGAAGTCCTCGCCGGACTGCATCTTGCCGGCCATCTTCTCGGCCGACGCCTGGTCGAAGTGCCGCTCGGCGCTCTCGATGAGGCTGAGCACGTCGCCCATGCCGAGGATGCGCGACGCCATCCGCTCCGGGTGGAAGACGTCGAAGTCGGCGAGCTTCTCGCCGGTGCTGGCGTACAGGATCGGCGCGCCGGTCAGGTGGCGGACCGACAGGGCGGCACCGCCACGGGCGTCACCGTCGAGCTTGGTGAGCACGACGCCGGTGAAGCCGACGCCCTCCTGGAACGCCTGCGCGGTGACCACGGCGTCCTGGCCGATCATCGCGTCGACGACGAACAGCACCTCGTCGGGCTGCACCGCCTCGCGGATGTCGGCGGCCTGCTGCATGAGCTCGGCGTCGATGCCCAGCCGGCCCGCGGTGTCGATGACGACGACGTCGTGGTTGCGCCGGCCGGCGTGCTCGACGCCGCGCCGGGCGGCGTCGACCGGGTCCCCGATCCCGCTGCCCGGGTACGGCGCGAGGACGTCGACGCCCGCCTGCCGGCCGACGATCTCCAGCTGCTGCACCGCGTTGGGACGCTGCAGGTCGCAGGCGACGAGCAGCGGCGCGTGGCCCTGCTGCTTGAGGTGGCGGGCCAGCTTGCCGGCGAGGGTCGTCTTCCCCGCGCCCTGCAGGCCGGCGAGCATGACCACGGTCGGCGGGGTCTTGGCCAGCCGCAGCGTGCGGGTCTCGCCGCCGAGGATGCGGACGAGCTCCTCGTTGACGATCTTGATGACCTGCTGCGCCGGGTTGAGCGCCTGGCTCACCTCGGCGCTGCGGGCGCGCTCCTTGACGGCGGCGATGAACGCCTTGACGACGGGCAGCGCGACGTCGGCCTCGAGCAGCGCGACGCGGATCTCCCGCGCGGTGGCGTCGATGTCGGCGTCGGAGAGCCGGCCCTTGCCCCGCAGCGCGGTGAAGACCTTGTCGAGCCGTTCGGACAGGGTGTCGAACATGCGGCCTTCCGGGCAGGAGGAGGCGGTGCTCCGAGCCTAGTCGGGCTCGGGCGGACCGGCTGCGCTGCCGCGAGGGTCCACCGCGAGCCGGGCCAGCACCTCGGCGACCACCCGCCGGCGCCGCGCCGGGTCGCGCAGCGGCTGGCCGTCGTGGCCGACGACGTAGAAGGCGTCGACGACGTCGGCGCCCAGCGTGCTGATGTGCGCGCTGCGCACGTCGAGCTCGCAGGCCAGCAGCGCTGCGCAGATCCGGTGCAGGACGCCGAGCCCGTCGGGGGCGTGCACCTCCACGACGGTGGCGGTGGGCGTGGCGTCGTCGACCAAGCGCACCCGGGGCGGTGCTGTGCGAGCTGCGTGCCGCGCGTACGCCTGCTCACGGCGGCGCAGCGCGGCCTCCAGCGCCTCACCGCCGCCATGGCCGGCGTCGAGCGCCCGGCGCAGCGCGTCGCGGACGACGTCCCAGTCGGGCAGCCCCCCGAACCGCGGCGCGATCCGGAGCACCGCCACGGCGCTCCCGCCCCGCGAGCCCACCCAGGCCGAGAGCACGTCCAGCCGGTGCAGGGCGAGCACCCCGGCGGCGGCGGCGAGCAGGCCCGGGCGGTCGGGCGCGACGACCGTGACCTCGTCGTCGCGCGCCTGCAGCGCGAAGACGCCTGCGCGCACCAATACCTCCTGGTCCGCGCGCAGGACCGGCGCCGGCGGGGGCGTGACGCCGGCGAGCAGACGACCCACCCGGTCGACCAGGCGGCCGACGAGGGCCGCCCGCCAGGCGGTCCACGCCGCCGGCCCGGTGGCGCGACTGTCGGCCTCGGTGAGCGCGGCCAGCAGCTCCAGAACGGGAGCGCTGCCGACCGTCCGGGCCACCGCCTCGGCGGTGGCGGGGTCGTCGAGGTCGCGTCGGGTGGCGCCGTCCGCGAGCAGCAGGTGATGGCGCACGAGCGCGACGAGCACGTCGACGTCCTCGGCGACGAGCCCCAACCGGCTCCCGACGCAACCGGCGATCCCGGCGCCGACGGCGCTGTGGTCGCCCGGAGCGCCCTTGCCGACGTCGTGCAGCAGAGCGGCGAGCAGCAGGAGGTCGGGTCGGCCCACTCGACGCGTCAGCCCGGCCGCTCCCGCGGCGGTCTCCACCAGGTGCCGGTCGACGGTGTGGCGGTGCCAGCTGTTGCGCTGCGGACGGCTGCGCACCGCCGCCCACTCGGGCAGCAGCGCCACGAGCAGCCCGGCGCGGTCCAGCGCCTCGAACACCGGGACGGCGGCCGGACCGGCGGCCAGCAGCCCGAGCAGCGCGTCGAGGGCCGGCCGCGGCCAGGGGTCGGGCAG
>JALYNK010000324.1 GCA_030773235.1 Actinomycetota bacterium
CCGCGGCCCAACGACACCTGACACGATGCGGGCCATGAGCGCAGGAGCGGGCGACCGGGGCGTCGCGGTCTCCCTGTTCTCCGGTGCCGGCGGTCTGGACCTGGGCGCCGAGCAGGCCGGCTATCAGGTGGCCGCCGCGGTTGAACTGGACCGGGACGCCGCGGCGACCATGGAGAAGAACTTCAGCCACCTGCAGTCCGAGGTGATCCGCCGCGACATCCTCAACGTGCCCACTCGCGAACTGCTGCACGCCGCCGGGCTGAGCGGCTCTGAGCGGCCCGACCTGCTCATCGGTGGGCCGCCGTGCACGCCGTTCAGCAAGTCCGGGTTCTGGCTGGAGTGGAAGCGCTCCGGGCTGGACCCCGACGCCAGCCTGCTGCAGGCCTACACCCGCGTGCTCGCCGAGGCCCGCCCGCGCGCCTTCGTGCTCGAGAACGTCTACGCGCTCACCTACGACAACAAGGCCAGCCGACCCGCCTACGAGCGGCTGCTGCGGGAGATCGACGCGGCCCGCTACGACTGGCGCGCCAAGGTCGTCAACGCCGCCGACCACGGCGTTCCGCAGGCCCGGCCCCGGCTGTTCGTCGTCGGCGTGCCGGTCGACGCGCCGGCCGCCCGGGCGGCGGGCGTCCCGGCGTCCTGGCTCGCGCCGGACGGCTCCGCGCGCGTGCGGCTGCAGCAGGTGCGGCACGACGGCGTCGAGGTGCTCTGCCCGCACGACCCCGGCCGCGCGGCCGCGGGCATGCAGCCCGACCAGGTGCTAGGCGTCGGCGCCGCCAGCCTCACCCTCGCGGCCGCCACCCCGCGCGACCTCGTCGGGAGCGTACTGGACCTCGGCGCCGGCTGCGGCGTGCAGGCGCTGCTCGCCGACGACCACGCGCAGCGGGTCGTCGCCACCGACCGCAACCCGCGCGCGAGCGCGTACGGCCGGCTCGCCGCCGCGCTGAACCGCACCGACCTCGACGTGCGCACCGGCGACCTGCTCGAGCCGGTCGCCGGCGAGCGGTTCGACCTCGTGGTGAGCAACCCGCCGTTCGTCGTCGGCCCGCAGCGGCGGTACACGTACCGCGACTCCGGGCTCGCCGGCGACGACGTCTGCCGCCGGCTCGTGCAGGGGGTGCCCGAGCACCTCGCCGACGGCGGCGTCGCCGTGCTGCTGGCGAACTGGCTGCACCGGGAGGGCGAGAACGGCGACGAGCGGGTGACGGGCTGGTTCGGCGGCACCGGCTGCGACGCCTGGGTCGTGCAGCGCGAGCTCGCCGCGCCGCAGGACTACGTCACCGCGTGGCTGCGCGACAGCGACGAGGGGGAGCGCTTCGACGAGCTGTACGAACCGTGGCTCGACGCGCTGGCCGAGCAGCGGGTCGAGGCGGTGGCGTTCGGGGTGCTGGCGCTGCGCCGCGGCGGGCGGGAGCGGGTCGTGCTCGAGCACGTCGACCAGCCGGTCGCGCCGACCTGGGGCCGGCAGGTGCGCGAGCACTTCGCCGCGCTCGACCTGCTGGAGACCGACCTGCGCAACGCGCGGCTGCGGCTGCGCGACGACGTCCGGCTGCACCAGGTCGCGCGGCGCACCGACGAGGGGTGGCTCGCCGACACGCAGGTGCTGCAGCAGGAGGCCGGGCTGCGCTGGTCGGGCGGCGTGGACGTGTACGGGGCCACGCTGCTCGCCGGCTGCGACGGCGAGCAGCGGCTCGGCGACCTGCTCGCCGTGCTCGCCGTCAGCGCCGGGCTGTTGGAGGGCGAGGCCGCCGAGCAGGTGCTGCCGGTCGTGCGCCGGCTGGTCGAGCAGGGCTTCCTGGTCGGCTGAGTCTCAGGGCAGCGGGTCGAGCACGAGCCCCTTCGCGCGGATCGCGTCGATCACCCGCGGCAGCGCCTCGGGCGTCTGCTCGCCGCCCATGTGCATGAGCAGGTTGCCGCCGGCTCGCAGCGGCGGCGTGGTCGCGTCGCCGTACCGGATCTTCTCCACCATGACCGCGGGCGAGGTGTTGTTCCAGTCGCTGGTGTCCGCGGTCCACCGGCACAGCCGGTAGCCCTGCGCGGCGGCGAGGTCGTGCAGGCGGGTGGTCAACGCGCCGGCGCCGTACGGCGGGCGCAGCAGCTTGGGCGTCCGGCTGGGCTGGGCGCCTCCGGCGATCTGGCGGCGCACCTCGGTGTCCGAGACGCGGCTGAGCGCGAGGTGCTCGCGGGTGTGGTTCTGCACGTCGTGGCCGTCGGCGAGCAGCGCGGCGGCCTGGGTCGCCGTCGCCCAGCCGCGCACGCCGAAGAACGTCGCGCGCACCCGGTTGCGCTTGAGCGTCGCGCGGATCGACGTGAAGTCCGCGGACGACTGGAAGGCGTCGTCGAACGTCAGCCGCACCCGCGTCGTCGTGCGGTGGCAGCGCTCAATCGCCTGCGCGGCGGCGAGGCTGATCGGGGCGGTTGGCACCCCGTCCGCCTGGATCGTCCGCGTACCGGAGACCACCAGGGCCGGCCGGTCGGGAGCCGTCAGCCTCGCGGTGCCGGTGATCCGGTACGTGCCCGCGCGGCGCGGGGTGGTCAGGTAGCACTTGCGCGTCGTGCTCCTGCGCACCGGGTTGGTCCAGGTGAGCGCCGTGCAGGTCACGGACGCGCCGCCGTCTGCCGTGGCGCTCAGCGTGACCGCGGCGCCCCGCGGCGGCTGGTGGACCGTGACCAGCACGGGCACCGTGCCGCCCGGCGACTCGTACAGCGGCGCGACGACCTGCATCCGTGGCGTCGTCGTCTCGACGGCTTGGGCGGGCTGCGCGGCTACCGGCGCGAGCGCTCCGGCCGTCAGCGCGACGGCGAGCACGGCGGGCAGAGCGCGGACGCGCGGCACGGGGACCTGACAGGGCAGCA
>JALYNK010000325.1 GCA_030773235.1 Actinomycetota bacterium
GAGCTGGCGGACCACGTGGTCTTCGTCGACCGAGGAACCACGGTCGGCGAGCACCGCATCGACGCGCTGCCGGTCGGCCGGACCGCCCGGCCCTGGCGCCTGCGCGCCCTCGACGCGGCGGCGCTCGTCGCCGCGCTCGACCGGGCCGGCTGCCCGCACGGCGGACCCACGCCGGCGGGCGTCGACGTCGAGCTCGGCGACGACGAGGCCGCGGCCGCACTGCTGGCGCAGCTGGTGCGCGACGGGGTGCCGGTCGTGTCGTGCCAGCCGCTCGGCGGCGCGCTGGAGGCCACCTACCTCGAGCTCACCCACGCCGACGGTGGAGGTCGGCGGTGACCCTGCAGGGCATCTCGACGGTCGCCCGCCAGGAGTTCCGCCTGCGGATCCGGGCCGGCCGGTGGCGGCTGCTGCTCGGCGCCTGGTGCGCGCTGCTGGCGCTGTTCACCCTGCTGCTGCGGCTCGCCGCCGGCTCCGTCCAGGGCCTGGAGGACCGGGGCACACTGGTCTACGGCGGGTTGACCCTCGTCGTGCTCGGGCTGTCGCTGCTCGTCGCGCCGAGCCTCTCCGCGCAGTCGGTGAACGGCGACCGGGAGCGCGGCACGCTGGCCACGCTGCAGGTCACCCGGCTGTCTGCCGCCGAGATCGCGCTCGGCAAGTTCGCGGCGGCCTGGGGCACGGCGCTGCTCTTCCTGGCCCTCACGCTGCCCTTCGCGCTCTACGCGGTGACGCAGGGCGGAGTACCGCTGGGCCGGCTCCTCGTCGTCACGCTCGTGCTCGCGCTCCTGCTCGGCAGCGTGTGCGCGATCTCGCTGTGCCTGTCGGCCGTGCTGCCGCGCAGCACCGCGTCGGGGCTGCTGGCGTACGTCGTCGTCGCGGTGCTGACGATCGGCACGGTCATGGCGTTCGGACTGACGACCGCGCTCACCTCGGAGCGCTACCCGATCACGGTGCAGCACCCGGTCTGCGAGGACGAGGAGTCGTACTCGCGCTACGCCGGTCCCGGCGCGGCGCTGCCGCCGGGGTGCACCCTGCAGACCGACACCTACCAGAGCAGCCGCGCCCGGACCGACCGCACGTGGTGGTTGCTCGCGCCCAACCCGTTCGTCGTGCTCGCGGACGCGGCTCCGGCGCTGGACCTCGACCCGTCCGCCCCCGACCTCAGCGAGCGGGAGCAGATCCAGCGGCAGCAGGCCCGCGACCTCGACCCGCTGGGGTCCATCGGCCGCGGCGTCCGGGAGCTGCGCCAGGAGCCGGTCCCGCTGCAGCAGCACATCGAGCAGGAGAGCAGCGGCACGTACGGCGAGACGGAGCAGCAGCCGTCCGGCGCCCGCGTGTGGCCGTACGGCCTCGCCTTCGACGTCCTGCTCGCCGCCGGCGCTCTCGCGCTGACCGTCCGCCGGCTGCAGACCCCGAGCCGCTCGCTGCCCCGCGGCCAGCGCGTGGCGTGACCGGCGCGGGACCGCTCGCCCGCGTGCTCCCGGTACCGCCGGGGAACGGGACTGCCATGACGACCACGGCCGAGTCGGGCACCTACGTCAACCCGACAGGCGAGTTCGACCGCGACCAGAGGTACATCACCACCCGCATCACCGCGGACGGCCGCGAGGGCTACCCGGTGGAGGCGGGCCGGTACCGGCTGGTGATCAGCCGGGCCTGCCCGTGGGCGAACCGCGCCGCGATCGTGCGTCGGCTGCTGGGTCTCGAGGACGCGCTGTCGATGGGCATCTGCGGGCCGACCCACGACGCGCGCAGCTGGACGTTCGACCTCGACCCCGGCGGACGCGACCCGGTGCTCGGCATCGAGCGGCTGCAGGAGGCCTTCCTCAAGCGGGTCCCGGGCTACGAGCGCGGCATCACGGTGCCCGCGATCGTCGAGATCTCGACCGGCCAGGTCGTCACCAACGACTTCGGGCAGATCACGCTGGACCTCGAGACCGAGTGGCGGGCCCTGCACCGCGAGGGTGCTCCGGACCTCTACCCGGAGCACCTGCGCGCCGAGATCGACGAGGTGAGCCGGGGCGTGTTCAGCGACGTCAACAACGGCGTCTACCGGTGCGGCTTCGCCGGAACGCAGCAGGCGTACGAGCGGTCGTACACCCGGCTGTTCGACCGGCTGGACGAGCTCTCGACGCGGCTGGAGCGCCAGCGCTACCTCGTCGGCGACACGATCACCGAGGCGGACGTGCGGCTGTTCCCGACGCTCGTGCGGTTCGACGCCGTCTACCACGGCCACTTCAAGTGCAACCGGCAGAAGCTGGACCAGATGCCGGTGCTGTGGGCGTACGCGCGCGACCTGTTCCGGACGCCGGGGTTCGGCGACACGATCGACTTCGACCACGTCAAGCGGCACTACTACGAGGTGCACCGCGACATCAACCCGACCGGCATCGTGCCGGTGGGACCCGATCTGCGCGGCTGGCTCGAGCCGTCCGGTCGTGAGGAGCTCGGCGGACGGCCGTTCGGCGACGGGACCCCGCCCCCGCCGCCGCGCCCGGACGAGACGGTCCCCGTTGAGCACACGCCGCTCGCCGGGCAGGTCCCGCCGTCGTCCCTCCGGCGCAGCTGACCGGCGCGGCCGGCCGCTCCGCCGTGCCGGAGCCGGGGACGCCGGCCGCCGGGAGCCGGCCCGACCTGCGGGTCGCGCTGCTCGGCTTCGGTCTCGCCGGCCGCGTGTTCCACGCACCGGTGCTCGCGGCGGTGCCCGGGCTCGCCGTGGCCCTCGCCGTCACCGCCGACCCCGACCGGGCGGCGCAGGCCCGTGCCGACGTGCCGGACGCGGAGGTCCTGCCGAGCGCGGACGCGGTCTGGCGCCGCGCCGCAGAGGTGGACCTCGTCGTCGTGGCCACGCC
>JALYNK010000326.1 GCA_030773235.1 Actinomycetota bacterium
CGCTGGCCTGCGACGTCGTGCTCGCCGCCGACGCCGCGGAGTTCGGGCTGCCGGAGGTCGACCTCGGCCTGTGGCCGTTCATGGTCAGCGCGCTGCTGGGCCGGCACACCAGCCCCAAGCGCGCGATCGACCTCATGCTCTCCGGCCGCCGGGTCGACGCGGCGGAGGCCCTGCAGCTCGGCCTCGTGTCCCGCGTGGTCCCCGCCGCCGAGCTCGGAGAGCGTGCCGAGGAGCTGGCGGCCGAGGTCGCCGCCAAGCCGCCGGTGGCCGTACGCCTCGGGAAGGCGGCCTTCCGGGCCGTGCTCGAGACCCCGCTCGAGCCCGCGCTCGCCGCGATGCAGGCGCAGCTCTCGCTGCTCGCCACCACGCACGACGCCGCCGAGGGCGTCGGCGCCTTCCTCGCCCGCCGGCCCCCGCGCTGGCAGGGGCGCTGACGCCGGAGCGCGGGTCCTGGCGCGGCCGTACCCTCCCGGCATGAGCGAGCAGGGGGAGCCCGTACCGGGGCAGCCGACGGCCGAGCCGCAGGCGCCGGGCACGGCGAGCCACGACCCCGAGCGGCCGAGCCGGCTGCTGGAGTTCATGACGCAGGGGTGGGCGGAGCGCCCGCAGGACCGGCCGGACCCCGAGCCCGCGGCGCCCCACCGGTCGCGCCGGCGCGCCGCGCTCGCCGCGCGGTTCCCGGGTGAGTGGCTGGTCGTGCCGACCGGCGGCTACAAGGTGCGCGCCAACGACACCGAGTACCGCTTCCGCCCGGGGACCGAGTTCGCGTACCTCGTCGGTTCGCACCAGCCCGACGCCGTCCTCGTCGTGGACCCCGACGGCGAGGCCGTGCTCTACCAGGCGCCGACGATGGACCGGTCGACGCCCGCGTTCTTCACCGACCGGATGTACGGGGAGCTGTGGGTCGGCCCGCGGCCCGACCTCGGGCAGGTCGGCGCGCTGCTCGGCCTCACCACCCGGCCGCTGGACGAGCTGGAGCGGCTCAAGGGGACCTCCGCCCGCGTCCTGCGCGGCTACGACGCGCGGGTCGAGGAGCTGTTCGTCGGCGATCCCGAGCGCGACGCCGAGCTCGCGACGGCCCTGTCCGAGCTGCGCCTCGTCAAGGACGAGCACGAGATCGGACAGCTCCAGGACGCGGTGGACGCCACCGTCCGCGGGTTCGAGGACGTCGTGCGGCAGCTGCCGCAGGCGCGGGCCACGAGCGAGCGCTGGATCGAGGGGGTCTTCGGCCTGCGCGCGCGGGTCGAGGGCAACGACGTCGGCTACGGCAGCATCTGCGCGGCCGGCAGCCACGCCTGCACGCTGCACTGGACCGACAACGACGGCCCGGTGCGCGACGGCGACCTCGTGCTGCTCGACATGGGCGTGGAGGGGCCGGAGCTCTACACCGCCGACGTCACCCGCACCCTGCCGGTCAGCGGCACGTTCACCCCGCGCCAGCGGCAGGTGTACGACCTGGTCGTCGCCGCGCAGGACGCCGCGTTCGAGGCGTGCCGGCCGGGCGCATCGTTCCTCGACCCCCACCGCGCGGCGATGCGGGTGCTCGCGCACGGGCTGGTCGGGCTCGGCGTGCTCGACGACGCGGAGGCGGCGCTCGCCGAGGACGACCAGCGCTACCGGCGCTGGACCCTGCACGGTGTGAGCCACATGCTCGGGCTCGACGTGCACGACTGCGCGCACGCGCGGGACGAGCAGTACCGCGACGGCCCGCTGCAGCCCGGCTACGTCCTCACGATCGAGCCCGGGCTGTACTTCCAGCCCGACGACCTGCTCGTCCCCGAGGACCTCCGCGGCATCGGCGTGCGCATCGAGGACGACGTCGTCGTCACCGAGGAGGGCTGCCGCAACCTGTCCGCGGCGCTGCCGCGCACGTCCGCGGACGTGGAGGCCTGGATGGCCCGGCACAGCGCCGCGGGCGGATAGCCGGACGGGTCAAGCGCGGGCCGTCGCCCGCCGAGAACCCCCGCGTGACCTCCCTCATCGAGCCGTTCCTGCGGGCGCTGGTGGAGTGCGGCGGCTCCGACCTGCACTGCAAGGTCGGGTCGCCGCCGCGGGTGCGCCTCGACGGCCGGCTGCGGCGGCTGCAGACCGCCGACCTCACCGCCGGCGACACCGAGCGCATGGTGCGCGAGGTGCTGCGCGACGACCTCGCGGACGAGTTCGAGCGGCGCAACGAGGCCGACTTCGCGTACTCCCTGGCCGGCCTCGGCCGGTTCCGCGTCAACGCCTTCCGCTCTCGCGGCTCCTGCGGCCTGGTGTTCCGCCGGGTCAGCGTCGGCGCGATCCCGCTGGCCGACCTCGGCCTGCCGCCGGTGCTGGCCAACCTGGCGATGGAGCCGCGCGGGCTCGTGCTCGTGACCGGACCCACCGGATCCGGGAAGACGACCACGCTCGCCGGCATGGTCGACCACGTCAACGCCAGTCGCGAGTGCCACATCGTCACGATCGAGGACCCGATCGAGGTGCTGCACTTCGACAAGATGGCGATGGTCAACCAGCGCGAGGTGCGGGTCGACACCGAGGACTTCCCGACCGCGATGCGCGCCGCCATGCGGCAGGACCCCGACATCATCCTCGTCGGCGAGATGCGCGACCACGAGACGGTCAAGGCGGCGCTCGCGGCGGCCGAGACCGGGCACCTTGTGCTCTCCACGCTGCACACCGCCGACGCGGCGGAGACCGTCAACCGGGTGGTCGACTTCTTCCCGCCGCACGAGCAGAAGCAGGTGCGCCTCGCGCTGGCGGCCGTGCTGCGCGGCGTGATCTGCCAGCGGCTGGTGCCGCGCGCCGACGGGCTGGGCCGCTGCGTCGTCATGGAGATCGCCGTGGGCACCGGGCGGATCGCCGAC
>JALYNK010000327.1 GCA_030773235.1 Actinomycetota bacterium
GCGCGCCCGGAAGGGTTCGAACCTTCGACCTGCCGCTTAGAAGGCGGCTGCTCTGTCCAGCTGAGCTACGAGCGCACGTGCCGGCGACCGGAGCCGCCCGCGTGCCGAGTGTGCCCGACGGGGTCGCGCCGCGCGCCCGTACGCCCTGCTGGGAGCGCCTGCGCAGGCCCGGCGGGGTGCGGTCCCGCCCGTAGGCTGCCGGCATGGCGCAGTTCGTGTACCAGATGCAGAAGGTCCGCAAGGCCGTCGGGGACAAGGTCATCCTCGACGACGTGACCCTCGCCTTCTTCCCGGGCGCGAAGATCGGGGTCGTCGGGCCGAACGGCGCCGGCAAGTCCACCGTCCTCAAGATGATGGCGGGGCTCGACCAGCCGTCCAACGGCGACGCGAAGCTCACCCCCGGCTACTCGGTCGGCATCCTCATGCAGGAGCCGCAGCTGGACGAGGGCAGGACCGTCCGGGAGAACGTCGAGGACGGCGTCAAGGCCGTCCGCGACGTCCTCGTCCGGTACGAAGAGCTCAACGAGAAGATGAGCGCGCCGGACGCCGACTTCGAGAAGATCCTCGAGGAGCAGGCGCCGCTGCTCGACCAGATCGAGGCCGCGGGCGCGTGGGAGCTCGACAGCAGGATCGAGCAGGCGATGGACGCGCTGCGCTGCCCGCCGGGCGACGCCGACGTCCGCGTGCTGTCCGGGGGCGAGCGCCGACGCGTCGCGCTGTGCAAGCTGCTGCTCGAGGCGCCCGACCTGCTGCTGCTCGACGAGCCGACCAACCACCTCGACGCCGAGAGCGTCGACTGGCTGGAGAACCACCTGTCCCGCTACGCCGGCGCGGTGCTCGCCGTGACGCACGACCGGTACTTCCTCGACAACGTCGCGCAGTGGATCCTCGAGCTCGATCGCGGCCGCGCGTACCCGTACGAGGGCAATTACTCCACCTACCTGGAGAAGAAGCAGGAGCGCCTCGCGGTCCAGGGCCGCAAGGACGTCAAGCTCGCCAAGCGCCTGAAGGACGAGCTCGAGTGGGTGCGGCAGAACGCGAAGGGCCGCCAGACCAAGAGCAAGAGCCGTCTCGCGCGCTACGAGGAGATGGCCACCGAGGCGGAGCGCACCCGCAAGCTCGACTTCGAGGAGATCCAGATCCCGGCCGGTCCGCGACTGGGCAACCTCGTCATCGAGGCGCAGGACCTGAGCAAGGGGTTCGGCGACCGCGTGCTCATCGACGACCTGTCGTTCGACCTGCCGCGCGGCGGGATCGTCGGCGTCATCGGGCCGAACGGCGTCGGCAAGACCACGCTGTTCAAGACGATCGTCGGGCTGGAGCAGCCGGACGGCGGCGCGGTGCGCATCGGCGACACCGTCAAGCTGTCCTACGTCGACCAGAACCGCGCCGGGCTCGACCCGAAGAAGTCGGTGTGGGAGGTCGTGTCGGACGGCCTGGACTACATCCAGGTCGGCAAGCAGGAGATGCCGAGCCGCGCGTACATCAGCGCGTTCGGGTTCAAGGGCCCGGACCAGCAGAAGCCGGCCGGCGTGCTCTCCGGTGGCGAGCGCAACCGGCTCAACCTCGCGATGACGCTCAAGCAGGGCGGCAACGTCCTGCTGCTCGACGAGCCGACGAACGACCTCGACGTCGAGACGCTCAGCAGTCTCGAGAACGCGCTGCTCGAGTTCCCGGGCTGTGCGGTCGTCATCAGCCACGACCGCTGGTTCCTCGATCGCGTCGCCACGCACATCCTGGCGTGGGAGGGCAGCGACGAGGCCCCGTCGCGCTGGTACTGGTTCGAGGGCAACTTCGACAGCTACGAGAAGAACAAGGTGGAGCGGCTCGGCGCCGACGCCGCGCGGCCGCACCGCGTGACGTACCGCAAGCTCACCCGCGACTGAGGGTGCCGGGTCGCGGCGCGGCCACCGCGGCGTTCGCCGTCGCGGTGCTGGTCAGCCTCTACGTGCTGTTCGCGCCGACGACGGCGGGCGCGCCGGTCTTCCCGTACGCGGACAAGGTCGTGCACCTGCTGCTGTTCGCGCTGCTGGCGGCCACCGCGCGGTGGCGCTTCGGCCGGTCGGCCGCGGTCGTCGCGGCTGTCGTCGCGTACGCGGCGCTCAGCGAGGTCGTGCAGGCCGTCGCCCTGCCGACCCGCAGCGGCGACCTGGCCGACCTCGTCGCGGACGTGGCCGGCGTCGCGCTCGCGACCGTGCTGGCCGACCGTGCCCGCCGCCCGTCGTCCGCCCGCTCGTAGAGCCGTCGGGCGATCAACCGGCGGTCGAGTGGCCCGGGGCGTTGACGAGCGACCAGGCCGCGCGCTCGACGTGGTCCCAGATCGCGGCGCGGGCCTCGTCCGGCAAGTCGAGCCGGGTGACGGCGGCGAGCATGTGCGACAGCCACGCGTCGCGCTCCCGCTCGGTGATCCGCCAGGCGTTGTGGCGCATGCGCAGCCGCGGGTGTCCGCGGGTCTCGGAGTACGTCGTCGGCCCGCCCCAGTACTGCACGAGGAACATCCGCAGCCGCGTCTTGGCGTGCTCGAGGTCGTCCTCGTACAGCGGCCGCAGCACCGGGTCGGTCGCGACGCCGTCGTAGAAGTCGTCGACGAGCTGCCGGAACACCGGCTCGCCGCCGACGAGCTCGTACAGCGTCCGCGCCTGGGGCAGCTGGTCCCGCGTCGTCCCGGTCTGCTCGCTCAGCGCGCTGCCCCCGTCCCCACTGCGACCCGCTCCGCTGCGCCGCGCTCCGCGGCTGCAGCGATGTTGCGCGCCATGCCCTCGAACACCACCCCGTGGAACGGGAAGACCGACCACCAGTACACGTGCCCGGCCAGCCCTCGCGGCGCGAACAACGCTC
>JALYNK010000328.1 GCA_030773235.1 Actinomycetota bacterium
CGCCGCGCGCCCGCGCGTACACGTCGCTCCACGCCGTACCGGGCTTGACCTGCAGCACCACGAGATCCTCTCTCCACGTCCCTGGCGCCCCATGCTGGACCCAGGAAGCAGACAGCGGTAGTGCGAGCGGCGCGCCGTCCCGCGTGGTAGGCGTCAGCGGCGGCCCGACCGGCCGAGGACGAGGCCGTCGACCCGGGATCGGCACCTTCGTCACCGGCAACCGCTCCGCCTCCGTGCTCGACCCGTACGGCCACCGCTGGGCTGTGATGACCCGGGTCGAGGACGTGAGCCCCGAGGAGGCCGAGCGGCGCCTGGACGAGTGGGCGGCGGAGCAGACCTGGCGCCCAACCGTCCGAGCACGCGCCCCCGCCCGGTTGCGGCCTGCCGGTCACGTAGGGCAGGCTGCTCGACCATGATCATGTCCCGAGGGCGACGGCACCGTGTCCGTCCCGTCCCGGGTGACGACATGAGCGCACCGTGAGCGGGGAGGCGATCCTGGCCGAGGGCGTGGTCAAGCGGTACGGCCCGCTGACCGCTCTCGACGGCCTCAGCCTCGCCGCCCCGCGCGGCACCGTGCTCGGCCTGCTGGGTCCCAACGGCGCCGGCAAGACCACCGCGGTGCGCGTGCTGACCACGCTGCTGCGCCCGGACGAGGGGCGCGTGCAGGTCGCCGGCGTCGACGTCCTCCGCGAGCCCGCCGAGGTACGCGCCCGCATCGGCCTGGCCGGGCAGAACGCTGCGGTCGACGGGAACCTCACCGGCCGGGAGAACCTCGTCCTCGTCGGCCGGCTGACCGGACTGACCAAGACCGACGCCCGCGCCGGCGCCGCCGACCTGATCGCGCGTTTCGACCTGCTCGACGCCGCCGACCGCCTGGCGCGCACCTACTCCGGCGGCATGCGCCGGCGGCTGGACCTCGCCGCCGCGCTGGTCAACGCCCCCGAGGTGCTGTTCCTCGACGAACCCACCACCGGGCTCGACCCGCGCAGCCGCAACGACCTCTGGAGCGTCATCGAGCAGCTGGTGAGCGGGGGCGCCACGCTGCTGCTCACGACGCAGTACCTCGAGGAGGCCGACCGGCTGGCCGACCGCATCGCCGTCGTCGACCACGGTCGGGTCATCGCGGAGGGCACGGCCGCCGAGCTCAAGGCGCAGCTCGGCAGCGGGGTGATCGAGATCGGGCTGCCCGACGCGCAGAGCGTCGTCAGCGCCCGCCCGCTGCTCGCACCGCTCGGCGCGCTCAGCGGCGAGCCGGGAGCGGCGCGGCTCGAGCTCGCGGTGGCCGACGGCCCCCGAGCGCTCGTCGACGTCGTCCGCGCTCTGGACTCGGCCGGCCTGTCACCCACCGCTCTCGCCCTGCGCGGACCGAGCCTGGACGACGTGTTCCTCACCCTCACCGGCCACCCCGCCCAGTCGTCCGAGCCTGCCCAGTCGTCCGAGCCTGCCCAGCCGGCCCAGGCCGGCGACCCCGCCGGAGCACCCGGACCCGACGCACCCGCGGTGGACCGGGGCCGGCACGCAGCGCCCCGCCGATGAGCACCCTCACCCCAGGCAGCACGGGCGCGCAGCGAAGCCGGGGCCGGGTGCGCACCGGCCCCGTCGCGGCGGCCCGTGACGCGCTGATCATCGCTGGGCGCAACCTCACCGTGCTGCGGCGCGTCCCGCAGCTGCTGGTCTTCGCCACGATCCAGCCGGTGCTGTTCGTGCTGATGTTCCGGTACGTCTTCGGGGGCGCGATCCAGATCCCCGGCGCGTCCTACGTCGACTACCTGATGCCGGGGATCTTCGCGCAGACCGTCGCCTTCGGCGCGATGACCACCGGCATCGGGCTCGCCGAGGACCTGCAGCGCGGGCTCATCGACCGGTTCCGCGCCCTGCCCATGGCACGCTCCGCCGTCCTCGCCGGCCGCACGCTCGCCGATCTCGTCCGCAACGTCGGCGTGGTGCTGCTCATGGTCGCCGTGGGGTTCCTCGTCGGGTTCCGCGTGCACACGCACCCGCTCGGCCTGCTCGCCGGGCTCGGACTGCTGCTGCTGTTCGGGTTCGCGCTCTCCTGGCTGTTCGCGCTGGTCGGGCTGTCGGTCGCCAACGCCGAGAGCGCGCAGGCCGCGTCGTTCCCGCTGCTGTTCCCCCTAGTGTTCGCCAGCAGCGCGTTCGTCCCGACGCAGACCATGCCCGACGGGCTGCGCGCGTTCGCCGAGCACCAGCCGGTCACCGCGGTCATCAACGCGGTGCGGGCCCTGACGCTCGGCGGCCCCACCACGAGCTGGGTGCTGCAGTCGGTGGCCTGGTCGGTCGGTCTGCTCGCCGTCGCCGCGCCGCTCGCCGTTCACCGCTACCGGCGCGCCTCGTCCTGAGCACCCGAACCCGGACGGGTCGCGCCTGGCGCTGGTGGCGCTGTTCGCGCTGGTGCTGCGCGGCCACCGCCGGCAGATCGACTCGCAGGCGTCGCAGAACCGGCACCAGGCCCTGCACGGCGCGCTCACCGGCCTGGCCAACCGCACGCTGCTGCGGCAGCGCGGCGAACCCCTGCTGGCGCAGGCCCTGCAGGACGGGGAGCCCGCCGCGCTGATGCTCATCGACCTCGACCGCTTGAAGGAGATCAACGACACGCTGGGGCACTCGTACGGCGACGTGGTCCTCAAGGCCGTGGCGGACCGGCTGCAGCAGAGCCTGCGCAGCACCGACACCGTGGCCCGGCTGGGCGGCGACGAGTTGGCTCGTTGGGGGGTGTCCCTGCCGCATGGCCCCTGACCTGGCCGATCCTGCTCTACGCGGCGTGACACGCCGACGGATGGAGCGCAACCTGACGGGTGGCAACCGCAGGGAGCAATGGG
>JALYNK010000329.1 GCA_030773235.1 Actinomycetota bacterium
GTGGCGCCCAGGCCGGCCAGCGCCGGGAGGAGCGCGCCGCCGAGCGCCTCCGCGACGCTCTCGGCGCCGCGCGCGAGGACGGGCCCGTCGGGTCCCAGCGCGACGCCGAGGACCAGCGCGTCCGCCTGCGCTGCGACGGGCGGCGTGGACGACAGGCTGAGCGTTGTCACCGCGCGAGGCTATACAGATCACATGTCCGGTCCCCCCGTGCGAAGCGCCGACGACGTCGCCGCCCACGTCGAGCAGACGCTGCGGCTCGGGCCGCCGGTCCGGGTCGGGGCGGAGCTCGAGTGGTTCGTCGCGCCGGCCTCCGGCGAACCGGTCCGGCCCGCGCTCGCCGCGGTGGAGGCCGCGCTGGCCGGCCTCCGGCTGCCGGGCGGCAGCGTGCGCACCACCGAGCCGGGCGGTCAGCTGGAGCTGAGCTCGCAGCCGGGCACCGGTCCGGCGGCGGTCGTCGGCGCGCTGGAGGCCGATCTCGGCGCCGTCCGGGCCGCCCTCGCCGACGCGGGGCTGGTCCTGGTCGGCGGAGGGGCGGACCCGGTCCGTGCGCCGGAGCGGCTGGTCCGGACCGCGCGGTACGAGTGCATGGAGGCGTTCTTCCGCGCGCAGCCCGGCCCCGCGGGCCGCGCGGGGGTCGCGATGATGTGCTCGACCGCAGCGGTGCAGGTCAACGTGGACGCCGGCACGGCCGGCACCGGGGTCCAGTCGGCCGCCGAGCGCTGGCAGCGGGCGCACGCCGTCGGGCCGGCGCTCGTCGCCGCGTTCGCCTGCTCGCCGGTGCTCGCCGGCACCCGCACCGGATGGCGCTCCACCCGCCAGCGGCTCTGGGCGCAGATCGACCCCACCCGCAGCCGCCCACCCCGGCCCGGGCTCGGACCTGTCGAGGCGGTCACCGAGCAGGCGCTCGGCGCACGGCTGCTCGTGCTGCGCGACGAGGACGGCGTCTGCCGACCCGCGCCGCCCGTGACGTTCGGCCAGTGGCTGGCCGGGGCGCTGCCGGCCCCGCCGACCGAGGACGACCTCGCCTACCACCTGACGACGCTCTTCCCGCCGGTCCGCGCCCGCGGCTGGTACGAGCTGCGCTACCTCGACGGTCTGCCCGACCCGCTGTGGCAGGTGGCGGTCGCGGTCGCCGCGGCGCTGCTCGACGACGACCGCGCCGCCGACGCGGCCCGTGCCGCCTGCGCCCCCGTCGAGGGCCGGTGGTCGGCGGCCGCGCGCGACGCGCTGGCCGACCCCGAGCTCGCCCGCGCGGCGCTGACCTGTGTGACGGCGGCCGCCGACGCGCTGCCGCGGGGAGGCGCACCCGCGCTGGCCGCCGCGGTCCAGGAGTACGCGGAGCGCTACACCGCCCGGGGCCGCTGTCCGGCCGACGACCTCGTCGCGCCCCTGCTGCCGGTGCCGGCGTGACGGGCCCGGCCGTGCCGGGCGAGCTGCCGGGCGAGCTGCCCCGCGAGCAGCTGGCCCGTGAGCTGCTCGCGTCCCGCGCGCGGTCGCTGGCGCTGCTCGAGCCGCTGGACGAGCGCGACCTCACCCGTCAGGTGTCGCCGCTGATGTCGCCGCTGGTCTGGGACCTCGCGCACATCGGCAACTACGAGGAGCTCTGGCTGCTGCGCGCTGTCGCCGGAGCCGCCCCGCTGCGCCCGGAGATCGACCGGCTGTACGACGCCTTCGAGCACCCCCGCTCCGTCCGGCCCGCGCTGCCGCTGCTGGCGCCGGCGGAGGCGCGCACGTACCTGTCGCGGGTGCGCAGCCAGGCGCTCGACGTGCTGGAGCGCACGCGCGGGGACGGCCGCGAGCTGGTGCGCGACGGCTTCGCCTTCCGGCTCGTCGTCCAGCACGAGCACATGCACGACGAGACGATGCTGGCCACGCTGCAGCTGCGCGGCGGCCCGCGCACCCTGCCGCCGGACGAGCCGCTGCCCCCCGGACGGCCCGTCCCGGCCCACGACGACGTGCCCGTCCCCGGTGGGGAGTCGGTGGGCGGCACGAGCACCGACCCGTGGGCGCTCGACAACGAGCGGCCCGGGCACCGGGTGCGCCTGCGCTCCTTCCGGATCGACCGCGTGCCGGTCACCAACCGGCAGTACGCCGCGTTCGTCGCCGCCGGCGGCTACCGCGACGCGCGCTGCTGGTCGCCGACGGGCTTCGCGCACATCGCCTCCTCGGGCCGCTCCGCGCCCATGACCTGGCGCCCCGACGGCGCCGGCTGGTGGACGGCCACGCGCTTTGGCGAGGAGATCGCGGTCGACCCCGACGAGCCGGTGCAGCACGTGTGCTTCTGGGAGGCCGACGCGTACGCCCGCTGGGCCGGGCGGCGGCTGCCGACCGAGCAGGAGTGGGAGAAGGCCTGCGGCTGGGACCCGCAGGCGCAGCGGCTGCGGCGATGGTCGTGGGGCGACGACGAGCCCACGCCCGACCGCGCGAACCTCGGCGGCCGGGCGGCTCGGCCCGCCCGGGTCGGCGCGTACCCGGCGGGTGCCTCCGCGTACGGGGTCGAGCAGCTGGTCGGCGACGTGTGGGAGTGGACCTCGTCGGGCTTCGAGCCGTGGCCCGGTTTCCGGGCCTTCCCGTACGACGAGTACTCCGCGGTGTTCTTCGGCGGCGACTACCGCTGCCTGCGCGGCGGCTCGTGGGCGACCCACCCCACCGCCGCCCGCACGACCTTCCGCAACTGGGACGTGCCGGTCCGGCGGCAGATCTTCGCGGGCTTCCGCACCGCCGTCGACGAGGGGTGACCTCGCCGCATGTGCCGGCACGTCGCGCATCTCGGCCGCCCGGTGTCGCTGTCCGAGCTGCTCCTGGAGCCGCCCTGCGGCCTGGTGC
>JALYNK010000330.1 GCA_030773235.1 Actinomycetota bacterium
GCGGGCGATCGCGGCGCGCGGCGGGCGCAGGGGCTCGCAGCGGCCCGGGCGCACCCGACCGCTGCCCGGCGCCTCGCGGCCCTCCGCACCCTCAGCGGGTCGCGGGCCAGGAGGGGCGCGCCGTGCTGACCGTCGACCTGGACCGCCTGCAGGTGCGGCCCGGTGACCGGGTGCTCGACATGGGCTGCGGGAGCGGCCGGCACGCCTTCGCGCTCTACAAGGCCGGTGCGGACGTGGTGGCCCTGGACCGCAGCCCCGGCGAGCTCGTCGAGGTGCAGGTCATGTTCGCCGCGCTGCGGCTCGCCGGCGAGGTGCAAGAGTCCGCCCGCGCCACGGCGGTGCGCGGTGACGCGTACGCCCTGCCCTTCGCCGACGGGAGCTTCGACCGCGTCGTGGCCGCGGAGGTGCTCGAGCACCTGCCGGACGACGAGCGGGCCATGCGGGAGCTCTCCCGCGTGCTGCGACCTGGCGGCACGCTCGCGGTCACCGTCCCGCGGTGGGGGCCCGAACGCGTCTGCTGGGCGCTGTCCGACGCGTACCACGAGGTCGAGGGCGGCCACGTCCGCATCTACCGCGGCGACGAGCTCACCGCCCGGCTCGAGCGCACGGGACTGCACCCGGTCGGCTCGGACCACGTCCACGCTCTGCACTCGCCCTACTGGTGGCTGAAGTGCGCGGTGGGGGTCGACCGCGACGACCACCCGCTGGTCAGGGCGTACCACTCGCTGCTGGTCTGGGACCTGGTGAGGCGCCCGCGGATCACCCGCACCCTGGAGCGCCTGCTCGACCCGGTGCTCGGCAAGTCGCTCGTGCTCTACCTGCGCAAGCCGGAACCGCTCCGTGCCGCCGCCGCCTGATCCCCTGCCGCCCGACGCGCTCGCCCGGACCGTCGCGGCCGTCGCCGCGGTGCAGCAGCCCTGCGGCGCGCTGCCGTGGCCGGACGGGCACACCGACCCCTGGGACCACGTCGAGTGCGCGATGGCTCTCGTGGTCGGCGGGCGGCGCGAGGAGGCCCGCGCCGCGTACGACTGGCTGCGTCGCACGCAGGCCGCCGACGGCAGCTGGGCCACCTCGTGGGCCGGAACGACCGTGCTCGACGCCCGCGTCGACACCAACCAGTGCGCGTACGTCGCCGTGGGCCTGTGGCAGTGGTGGCTCGTCACCGGTGACCGGTCGCTGGTCACCGAGCTCTGGCCGGCCGTCCACGGCGCGCTCGACCTGGTCGTGCGCGTGCAGGCGCCCGGCGGACAGGTCCGCTGGTCCTGCGACGCCGACGGCACGGTGTCCGACGACGCCCTGCTCACCGGCTCGAGCTCGACCTACCAGTCGCTGCGCTGCGGGATCGCGCTGGCCGAGCTGGTCGGCGACCCGCAGCCGGAGTGGGAGCTCGCCGCCGGCCTGCTGCAGCACGCCGTGGCCCGGCACCCCGAGGTGTTCCTCGACAAGAGCCGCTTCTCGATGGACTGGTACTACCCGGTGCTCGGGGGCGCGGTCCGCGGAGCGTCGGCGGCGGCCCGACTGCGCGCGCGCTGGGCGGAGTTCGTGGTCCCCGGCGTCGGAGCGCGCTGCGTCGCCGACCGCCCCTGGGTCACCGGCGCCGAGACGGCGGAGCTCGCGCTCACCCTCGTCGCCCTCGGGCAGCACGGGCCGGCCCGGCGCCTGCTGGCCGACGTGCAGCACCTGCGCGCCGAGGACGGCTCGTACTGGACCGGCCTGGTGTTCGACGAGGGCGTGCGCTGGCCGGTCGAGCGCTCGTCGTGGACCGCCGCCGCGGTGGTGCTTGCGGCCGACGCGCTGCGCGGCGGTCCCACCGCGGCCCTGTTCCGCGGCGACGACCTGCCGACCGGCGTGCTGCTCCCCGAGGACGCTTGCCGGAACCCGGGCGCCGCGTGCCGGGTCAGCGCGCGCGACGCAGCACGCGCAGCGACCCGCTGACGCTCACCGGCGCGAACCCCTCGGCCAGGGCGCGCTGCACCACGTGCCACGGGGCCTGCCCGCCGTCCGCCGGGTCGGGGAACACGTCGTGCACCAGCAGCAGCCCGCCGGGCACGAGGTGGCGCGCGAACGCGGCGTAGTCGTGCTGGGCGACCGGCTCGGTGTGGTTGCCGTCGAGGAACAGCAGCTGCAGCGGACTCGACCACCAGCGGGCGACCTGCTGAGTCGCGGCGACGAGCACGCTGACCACGTCGTCCAGCCCGGCGTCCCACAGCGTCCGGCGCAGCGACGGCAGCGTCTCGAGCCGACCGGTGTGAGGGTCGACGAGCGACGCGTCGTGCCACTCCCAACCGGGCTGGTTCTCCTCCGACCCCCGGTGGTGGTCGAGCGTCACGAGCTGCGCGCCGACCGCCCGCGCCGCGGCGCCGAGGTGCACGGTCGACTTGCCGCAGTACGTGCCGACCTCGAGCCACAGGCCGGGACCCCCGGCCAGCGCGGCGGCGTGCAGCGCGTCGCCCTCGTCGGGCGGCAGGAAGCCCTGCGCGGCGGCGGCGACCTCGGCGTACGGGGAGGGGAGGGGGCTCACCAGCCCCGCTCGCGCCACTCCGGCAGCGACGGGCGCTCGGCGCCGAGCGTCGTGTCGCCGCCGTGCCCCGGGTAGACCCACGTCTCGTCGGGGAGCGGCCCGAAGAGCTTGCGCTCGACGTCGTCGAGGAGCGTCCCGAACCGCTGCGGGTCCTTGTCGGTGTTGCCGACCCCGCCGGGGAACAGGCTGTCGCCGGTGAACAGGTGCGGCCGCTCGGGGTCGCCCTCGTACAGCAGCGCGATCGACCCCGGTGTGTGCCCGAGCAGGTGGATGACGCCCAAGCGGGCCTGCCCCACCTGCACCT
>JALYNK010000331.1 GCA_030773235.1 Actinomycetota bacterium
CCGCCGGCGCGGGTGCCGCCGCGCTGCTCGCCGGGCTCGTCGCCGCGGTGCGCCGCCGCGGGGGGCGCGTGGAGCGGATGCCCGGTGGACTCGATCACTGACGGTCCCCGGCGGTAGCCTCGCACCCCCTGCGAGGACGAGGAGCCCCCGTGGCGCAGCTGGTGTACGACTTCTCGCAGGGCGACCGGTCCATGAAGGACCTGCTCGGCGGCAAGGGCGCGAACCTCGCCGAGATGACCGTCCTCGGCCTGCCCGTCCCGCCCGGCTTCACGATCACCACCGAGGCCTGCCGGGCGTACCTGCACACCGGCGAGGTGCCGGCGGAGCTGGCCGCGCAGGTCGACGAGCACCTCGCCGCCCTCGAGGAGCGCATGGGCAAGCGCCTGGGCGACGCCGACGACCCGCTGCTGGTGAGCGTGCGCTCGGGCGCGAAGTTCTCGATGCCCGGGATGATGGACACCGTCCTCAACATCGGGCTGAACGACGCGTCGGTCGAGGGCCTCGCCAAGCAGTCCGGCGACCCGCGCTTCGCGTGGGACTCCTACCGCCGGCTGCTGCAGATGTTCGGCAAGACCGTGCTCGGCGTCGAGGGCTTCGAGGAGGTCCTCGACGAGGTCAAGCACGAGCGCGGCGCCGCGTCCGACGTCGATCTCGACGAGGCCGCGCTGCGCGACGTCGTCGGCCGGTTCGCCGCGCTGGTCCAGGGCAGCACCGGCCGGCCGTTCCCGCAGGACCCGCGCGCGCAGCTCGACCAGGCGGTCCGCGCCGTGTTCGACAGCTGGAACGGCGAGCGGGCGCGGCTCTACCGCCGGCAGGAGCGCATCCCGGGCGACCTCGGCACGGCCGTGAACGTCTGCGCCATGGTGTTCGGCAACCTCGGCATGGACAGCGGCACCGGCGTCGCCTTCACGCGCGACCCGGGCTCCGGCGCGCAGGGCGTGTACGGCGACTACCTGCAGAACGCACAGGGCGAGGACGTCGTCGCGGGCATCCGCAACACCCTGCCGCTGGCCCGGCTCGAGGATCTCGATGCGGCGTCGTACGCCGAGCTGCTGCGGATCATGCGGGTGCTCGAGGAGCACTACCGCGACCTGTGCGACATCGAGTTCACAATCGAGCGCGGCACGCTGTGGATGCTGCAGACCCGGGTCGGCAAGCGGACCGCCGGCGCGGCGTTCCGCATCGCGACGCAGCTCGTCGACGAGGGCCTCATCAGCGAGGACGAGGCGCTGCTGCGGGTCAGCGGGGCCGGCCTCGCCCGGTTGATGTTCCCGGCCTTCGGTGCCACCGACGACCACGACGCCAGCCGCACGCTGCTGGGCCGCGGCATGGGCGCCTCGCCCGGCGCGGCGGTGGGAGCGGTCGTGTTCGACAGCGCCACCGCGGTCGCCGCGGCCGCGCGCGGCGAGGAGGTCATCCTCGTCCGTCGGGAGACGACGCCCGAGGACCTCGCCGGCATGATCGCCGCGCAGGGCATCCTCACCAGCCGGGGCGGCAAGACGAGCCACGCCGCCGTCGTCGCGCGCGGCATGGGCAAGACGTGCGTCTGCGGGGCCGAGGAGCTCGACGTCGACCTCGAGCAGCGCCGCGTCACCGCGCCCGACGGCACGGTGGTCAGCGAGGGCGACGTCGTCTCGATCGACGGCACCAGCGGCGCGGTCTACGCGGGCGCCGTGCCGGTGCGGCCGAGCCCCGTCGTGCAGTTCTTCGAGGGCGAGCTCGACGCCGAGCAGGGCGACGACCTCGTGCAGGCGGTCGACCGGCTGATGCGGCACGCCGACGCGGCGCGCCGCCTGGGCGTGCGCACCAACGCCGACAACGCCGAGGACGCCGAGCGCGCCCGGCGCTTCGGCGCGGCCGGCATCGGCCTGTGCCGCACGGAGCACATGTTCCTCGGCGACCGGCGCCGGCTCGTCGAGGACCTCGTGCTCGCGACCGGCGAGCAGGACCAGGCCGCCGCGCTCGAGGCGCTGCTGCCGCTGCAGCGTGAGGACTTCCTCGGCATCCTGCGCGCCATGGACGGCCTGCCGGTCACCGTCCGGCTGCTCGACCCCCCGCTGCACGAGTTCCTGCCCGACCTCACCGAGCTCTCCGTGGAGATCGCGGTCGCGGAGGCGACCGGGGGCCAGGTGACCGCCAAGCAGCACGCGCTGCTCGCCGCCGTCCGCCGGCTGCACGAGCAGAACCCGATGATCGGGCTGCGCGGCGTGCGGCTCGGCTTGGTCATCCCGGGACTGTTCGCCATGCAGGTGCGCGCGCTGGCCGAGGCGGCGAAGCAGCTGCGCGACGAGGGTCGCGACCCGCAGCCCGAGATCATGGTGCCGCTCGTCGGCACGGTGCAGGAGCTCGAGCACGTGCGGGACGAGACGGTCGCGATCCTCGCCGAGGTCGGCGTCGAGGCTCTGATCGGGACGATGATCGAGCTGCCGCGCGCCGCGATGACCGCCGGCCAGATCGCCGAGGCCGCCGACTTCTTCTCCTTCGGGACCAACGACCTCACCCAGACCAGCTGGGGCTTCAGCCGCGACGACGTCGAGGCGTCGTTCTTCTCCCGCTACCTCGACCTCGGGATCTTCGGGGTGAGCCCGTTCGAGTCCCTCGACCGGGAGGGCGTGGGCCGGCTGGTGCGGATCGCCACCGAGGAGGGCCGGGCGGCCCGGCCGGACCTCAAGACCGGCGTGTGCGGCGAGCACGGCGGCGACCCCGACAGCATCCACTTCTTCCACGAGGTGGGGCTCGACTACGTGTCCTGCTCGCCGTTCCGCGTGCCGGTGGCGCGGCTGGAGGCCGGGCGCGCCGCCGTGGCCGACGCCGCGGGGAC